>CAVDVT010000093.1:0-6416 GCA_963612415.1 bacterium
CGGCACAGCCTTCCTCGTCCTTGAGGACATCGGCGGCGGCAGAGCCGTGGACCATGGGCCAGTAGGAGCCGCTGACCAGCGGCATATGGAAGAACTCCGGGTACTTCACCAGCTGGTCCAGCGCGGTGGTGGTGCCTGCCCGGCGGGCCGAAGCACAGATGGCGGCGGGCTTGTAGGCCAGATACTTGCCGCCTGCGTAGGCAAAGCGGTCCATGAAGCTGGTCATGTTGCCGGAGGCAGAAGCGTAGTGGACCGGGGTGCCAAACACGAAGGCGTCGGCGGTCTTTGCCTTTTCAATGGCTTCGTTGACCACGCCGCCAAACACGCAGCCCTTGCCGGAAGCGCAGCCGCCGCAGCCGATGCAGCCGCCCACGGGCTTGGTGCCTACGTTGAAGATCTCGGTCTCGATGCCGTTGGCGTTCAGCTCTCCGGCGATCAGGGACAGGGCGGTATAGGTGCAGCCCTTTTCATGGGGGCTGCCGTTGATGAGCAGAACTTTCATAGCAATACTCTCCTTTTTGGGTACAAATGCGCCGTATCCGCGGCGCTTTGTCCTGATTTTAGCACGAACAGGGCCGGAGTGCAATGCGCGCCCTTGACAAAGAGTTGCGCTTTGACGATAATATGGAAATACATAAACAAGAAGAAACCGCCCGGCAGGCAGGGGGCCTGCCCCAGCGGAAGAAGGAGGCAGACATATGCGCGTTATTGCAGGAGAGGCCCGGGGCCGGCGGCTGGAGGCTTTGCCCGGCACCGACATCACCCGCCCCACCATGGATCAGGTCAAGGAGGCAATGTTCAGCATCGTCCAGTTCGACCTGCCCGGGGCAAGGGTGCTGGATCTGTACGCCGGAAGCGGACAGCTTGGCATCGAGGCACTGAGCCGGGGTGCGGCACGGTGCGTTTTTTTGGACGAGAACCGGGAAGCCGTGAACATCGTGATGAAAAACTGCAAGAACTGCGGCGTGTTTGACCGCAGCCGGGTCAACATCGGTGAGGCAGCACGGTATCTTTCGGCCTGCCATGAGCAGTTTGATCTGGTGCTTCTGGACCCGCCCTTCCGCACCGGCACGCTGGAAAAGATCCTGCCCGGGGTGGACAAGTGCGTGGCACCCGGCGGCATCGTGCTGTGCGAAAGCGAGACGGGCCTTGTGCTGCCGGCTGAAGTGGGCGGCCTGACCCTGAAAAAACAGTATAAATACGGCAAAGTCCTGCTGTGGAAATACACAAAGCCCATGCAGGCTGCCGGAGAGGGAGATGCGGAATGAACGTAAACGAACTGTTGGATACCATTGAGGATACGCTGGAAGAAAGCGCCGGAATGCCCCTTTCGGGCGGCAAGCGGATCGTGGATGTGGAGCAGATCCGGGATTATCTGGACGAGATCCGCCAGAACCTGCCCGTGGAGCTGCGGCAGGCCCAGTCCATTGTCAGCGACCGCGCCCAGCTGATCGAATCGGCCAATGCACAGGCCCAGGCCATTGTAAAAAAGGCCGAAGAACGCGCCCGGGTGCTGGTGAGCGAGGCTGAGATCGTCAAGGCTGCCCAGCAGCGCGCCAGCGAGATCGTGTCTGCTGCCCAGACCGAGGCCCGCACCGTGCGCCAGACCGTGACCGACTACTGTGATAATATGCTCAAGACCACGGAAGAAACCATGGCGGAGAACGCCGCACAGGTGAAAAATGTCCGTGCAAACCTGCGTCAGACGCCCCGCAAGCAGCTCTGATGCCGGAATGTGAAATTTCAAGGAAAGACCCCGCAGGCCCGACAGGTAAAAATGACGGCTGGCGGGGCCTTTTTTTTGTTACATTTTGAGCGAAAAAGCAGAAGGGAAACCCTTGCATTCAGGGGTTCGATTTGTTACAATAAAATTGTATCAGCAGGCAAAGCCGGGACAAACTCCCCGGCTTGCCGGACAAGCTGTTCCTCCACAGGAAAAACGTGGAGAAAACGGCGGAAGATACGAGATTTTGAAAAGACAGAAAGGAGGCTGGGGCTTATGGAACCGGAAAAGACCGCACAGCCCTTTGACCCGGCCTCGTTTGAACACGTGCCGGTGCTTCTGAACGAGTGCCTGGAAGGCCTTGCCATTGACCCCGCCGGTACTTACCTTGACGGAACCGCAGGCGGTGCGGGGCACTCCCGCCAGATCGCTCTGCGGCTGGACGCAGAGAAGGGCGGCAGGCTCATCTCGCTGGATCAGGACCCGGATGCCGTGCAGACGGCGCGGGCCCGGCTGGCCGGACTGCCCGCCACGGTGGTGCAGATCAATTTCCGCTATGCCGGACAGGCTCTGGAGAGCCTTGGCATTGATCAGATCAACGGAGCTTTGCTGGATCTGGGCGTTTCCAGCCATCAGCTGGACGACGCGGCCCGGGGCTTTTCCTACCGGGCAGACGCCCCGCTGGACATGCGGATGAGCCAGGAGGGCGAGACGGCAGCAGACCTTGTGAACCGCGAGAGCCGCGAGGAGCTGGCCCGCATCCTGCGGGATTACGGCGAGGAACCCTTTGCCTGGCAGATCGCGGGGAAGATCGTGGAGGCGCGGGAAGCAGCCCCCATTGAGACCACGCTGCAGCTGGCCGACCTTGTGGCCAGCGCCATGCCCCCGGCAGAGCGCCGGAAAAACAAGAACCCTTCCCGCCGCACCTTCCAGGCGTTGCGCATTGCGGTGAACCATGAGCTGGATGCCCTGGAAGAAGGACTGGATACCATTTTTGAACACCTTGCCCCGGGCGGAAGGCTGTGCGTGATCACCTTCCACTCGCTGGAAGACCGGCTGGTAAAGAACAAGTTCCGCCGCTGGTCCACAGCCTGCACCTGCCCGCCGGAGTTCCCGGTGTGTGTGTGCGGCGGCAAAGCCAAGGCAAAGCTGATCACCCGCAAACCCATTGAAGCGGAACCGCAGGAACTGGAAGAAAACCGGCGCAGCCGGTCGGCACATCTGCGGGTTTTGGAAAAGATCTGAGAAAAAACGCTCAGTTTCTGAGTGAGGAGGAGATGCACCATGGGTCAGGCAGCATACGATATGACAGAGGTGCGCCGCAGAAGGGCGCCCCAGACGCAGCAGAAGGTTCCGCTGCGGGTAGAAAAGGGCGGCAAAAAGCGGCTGAACCCGGTGCGGGCCGCCATGCAGCATGCGCTGCAGCTGGTGTCGGCGGCGCTGCTGGTGGGCTTTGCGGTAAGCCTGCTGTGGAGCGAGGCTCAGCTGGTGGAGCTGAATTCCCAGATCCAGAGTGCCAAGGCAAAGCTTGTCAGTGAGCAGAGCCAGTATACATACTACAACACGGCCCTGAACAGCCGCACCAACATTACCAGTGTGGAAGAAACAGCCAGCCGCCTTGGCCTGATGAAGATCGACCAGAGCCAGATCACCTACATCCGGCTGGACGAGGGCAGCGTTCTGGTGCGCAAGCCTTCGGCTGTGCATCAGTGGACAGATCTGCTGCATGACGGGGCCATGACCATTCTGGGCTCTGTCCATCTTGCAAAATAAACCAAACAACGAAAAGCGTGCGGCAGCGCACGCTTTTTCGGTTTCTTCGGGAGTACGCAATGCAAACATCATCCTCCAAACCCAAAAAAGGAAGCAGCCGGCTGCGCCGTCCGGACCCCCATGCCCGGCTCAGTAAGCGGATGCGTCATTTCAACTTTGCCGCAGCCTGCATTTTTGTGGTGCTGGCTGCGGGCGTGGTCATCCACAGTCTGTATAGGATCCAGATCCAGAACGGTGCCACCTACCGCCAGTATGCCGCCGAGCAGCAGCTGCTGGACAGCACCATCCAGGCCACCCGCGGCGAGATCTACGATACCTCCGGCATCACACTGGCCTCCACCAGCGTGGTCTGGACCATCTGGGCCGACCCTTCGTACAGCACGGCGCTCTACCGCACCGTGACCGACGATGCCACGAATACCGAGACAAAAGTGCTGGATGAAACGGCCATGAAAGAGGTCTGCACCCAGCTCACCCTGCGCCTGCTTTCGGGCGACGGCGAGAGTCTGGACAGTGTGGATACTTCCTCGGCGGAGTATCAGAGCCAGTACCAGACGGTGTACGACGCCCTTTCCAAGAGCGACAGCTCTTATCAGGTGCTGGCCACCAAGGTGAACAACGCCATCAAGCTTTCCATTGAGGAATACACGGCCGCTTACAACAAGGAACACCGGAGAAGCACAAAATCTGCCGGTGCGCTGGAAAAGATCCTGACCAAGCTGGGCCTTGCACAGGAGACCGCACAGGATGACACCACCACGGTGCGAAAGGGCCGTGTGTCGGTGTCGGCCTCCAAGGGCTTCCAGCGGGATTACCCCTACGGCAATTTTGCCGCTGCGGTGCTGGGCTTCTGCAATGCGGATGGACAGGGCGTGTACGGTCTGGAAAACTCCTATGAGTCCACGCTGGCCGGTGTGAACGGCCGCACCATCACCCTGCGCAATGCCTACGGCAACGCCATTGCCGACGAGAACGCCACCACCTATGCCGCCAAGGATGGCTCCAATCTGGTGCTTTCACTGGATGTGAATGTGCAGGAAGTGGTGGAGCGCTACCTGAACGAGGCCGTGGCCGCCAATACGGTCGAGAACCGCGGCTGTGCCATTGTGATGAATGTGAAGACCGGCGCCATCCTTGCCATGGCTTCCAAGCCGGATTTTGACCCCAACGACCCGCAGGATTTCAGCGCCAACCTGACCTACCTGACCGAACAGGTGCAGGCAGAGCCGGAGCTGTATACCCTGTACAAGAAAGACGAGAACGGCAACTATCTGCGGGATGAAAACGGCAAGAAGATCGTGGATGAGGAAGCGGACTACACCGGTACCTACCGCGACATCCAGTGGAAGAACAAGACCATCACGGAACTGTACTACCCCGGAAGCGTGTTCAAGGTCATCACCGCCGCCATGGGTGTGGACAGCGGCAAGGCCAACTACAACACCACCCTGAACTGTTCCGGTGCCTACGGCGTGGCCAAGGAGACTTACCACTGCGCCGGCAAAAAGGCCCACGGGGCCCAGAATCTGGCCCAGGCCCTGCGCAACAGCTGCAACATCTACTTCATCCAGCTGGGCCAGCGGGTAGGTTCCAGCCTGTTCTATGACTACTTCGACGCCTTCGGCTTTACTGACCGCACCGGTGTGGATCTGCCCAACGAGACCAGCTTTATGCAGTATTACAGCAAGAGCCGTCTGGGTGAGGTGGAACTGGCCTCCTCGGCCTTTGGTCAGGCCATGGCCGTGACCCCCCTGCAGGTGTGTACCGCTATCTCTGCCGCAGTCAATGGCGGCTATCTGGTCACTCCCCACGTGGTGGATAAGATCACCGACCAGAACGGCAATGTGGTGCAGGAGATCGGCACCAATGTCCGCCGTCAGGTCATCAGCGAGAACGCCAGCGAGGTCATCCGCCAGATCATGGAATATGAAGTGGGCGACGGCACCCAGGGCGGCGGCGGCAACGCCTATGTGGCAGGCTACCGCATCGGCGGCAAGTCCGGCACCTCTGAGCAGCTGAACATGGAACGCCGCGCCGACGGCGACTACAAGAAGGTGGCCTCCTTTGCGGCAGTGCTGCCGGCCAACGACCCGGAGATCCTGGTCTACGTGATGCTGGACGACCCCAACAACGCCCGCACGGACTACTCGTCCATTCTGGCGGCACCTGTGGTGGGCAACATCATCAGTGAGATCGCGCCCTACCTTGGCATTGCCACCGACGGCGTGGACCGCAGCGGCACCACCGTCAAGGTGCCCACCCTCACGGGCAAGGAGTGGAGCAACGCACAGGTCCAGCTGAACATCAAGGGCCTGAAGCACCGGCTGAACGAGAGCGAATCCGATCAGACCGCTGCCCTTGTGACTTACCAGTATCCCCGCGCAGGCACGGAGGTGCCCTACGGCACCACGGTCTACCTGTATACCGATACCTACGAAGGCAAACACACCGAAGTGCCGGATGTGACGGGCAAGAGCGCGGATTTTGCCCGCCAGATGCTGAACGCCGCGGGGCTGAACTGCACCGTGGAAGGAAGCGGCGTCGTCCAGAGCCAGAGCGAGGAGCCGGGAAGCAGTGTCCAGCGGGGAACCATTGTACATTTGATCTGTGGATAAAGGGGAAAGAAAGACTATGGAAGCAATTGCAGCGAAGATCTTACTGGAGGGGCTGGCGACGAACGGGCTGGCCCAGTGTGACACGCCGGTGAGCCTTGTGACCACCGACAGCCGCGAGGTGTGCCCCGGGTGCATCTTTGTAGCCTTTCCGGGCGAAAAGTTCGACGGCCATGATTTTGCCGCCAAAGCACTGGAAAACGGCGCTCTCTGTGTGGTGCTGAACCACCCGGTGGAGGGCGTCCCGGCAGAAAAGACGGTTCTGTGCCCGGACAGTTACCACGCCATGATGGTGATGGGGGCTAACT
>CAVDVT010000094.1:0-6302 GCA_963612415.1 bacterium
CATGTGGTACCGCCGCTCCATCTCCTGCACCGCCGAGCTCAGGGCGCCGGCGGCCTTTTTCGGCTCGGTGACCACGGGCATGAGCAGGTGCGGGATGCCGTTGTACTCCGCCAGCTCCACGACCTTGGGGTCGATGAGGAGGAGCTT
Source organism: bacterium (assembly GCA_963612415.1). Taxonomy (GTDB): domain Bacteria; phylum Bacillota; class Clostridia; order Oscillospirales; family Ruminococcaceae; genus Faecalibacterium. Next base: position 148 of record CAVDVT010000094.1, read on the forward strand.
GACATCCTCGGGGCTGGAACGGAAGAGCAGGCTCATGATGATGCTGTTCACGCAGACGGATTTACCGCTGCCGGTGCTGCCCGCAATGAGCAGGTGGGGCATCTTGCAAAGGTCGGCCACCTGGGCCACACCTGCAATGTCCTTGCCCAAGGCCACACCCAGGGGCGAGGTCATCCGCAGGAACGCCTGGCTTTCAAACACGCTGCGGATATAAACGGGCGTCTTTTTGTGGTTGGGCACCTCGATACCCACGGCAGGTTTGCCGGGGATGGGCGCTTCCATACGGACGTCGGCCACCGCAAGGTTCAGGGCGATGTCATCCGCCAGCGACGTGATGCGGCTGATCTTGACGCCCGCCATGGGCTGCACTTCATACCGGGTGACAGAGGGGCCCCGGGAGATATCCAGCACCCGGGTGCGCACACCAAAGCTTTCCAGCGTGTCCACCAGCTTCTGGGCGTTGGCTTTCAGCTCGTCCTGGGCGCCGGGGTCGCTTTCGTCGGTGGATTTTTCAAACAGCTCAATGCTGGGGTACTGGTACTGGAAGGTCTCCTCCACTTCCGGCTCCTCAGCGGGAGCAGTAGCCGCTGCCTGTTCCCCGGCGGCAGGCTTTTCCATGGCCGCCGCCACCAGCGAATTCAGGTCTTTTTCCTCCACCGGCTCGCTGGTAATGCTGATCCAGCCATCCTCGTCCGGCTCGCTGCGCATGGCCACCACGTTTTCCGCACTGACCCGCACCGGCACCACCGGTTCATCCGTGGTGGGTAGGGTGGGCGTCTGGAACACAGGGGCCTCCGGGGCAGCATCTTCGGCTGGGGCCGGGGCAGGCACGGGGGCAGCAGCCGGAACGGCCGGCTCCACCACCGGAGCCGGGGCCGGAGCTGCCGGTGCTACAAAAAAGTCTTCCGGGGCAGTATCCACCGCATCCGGCACCACCGGCTTGACAATGGCCCGGGGCGGAGCCTTTTGCAGCGGGTCCTGTCCAAAGGTGCCGCCCGGCCCGATGATGATGGGTTCAATGGGCTCACTGCCGCCCTCGGAGACCGTATTATCCGGGCCAAGGTCGATATCGAACGCGGCGCGGGGGTGGTTGGACGTAACTTTTATCGGCTCAAAGGCAGGAGCAGGCTGGGCCGGGGCTTCCGGCTCCGGTTCCGGGATGGGCGGCGGCTCGTAGCCCAGCGAATCATCCACCGGTTCCGGCTCGGCCTCCCCTTCCATCTCCTTGGTCACCTTGTGGCCCCAGCGGAACACACCAGACAGCCACCCGGGCACCGGGATGCCGCCGGGCTCCTCGTCCAGAGCATCTTCGTCCTCCATGTCGTCATCGTCCCACCCGGCTTCTTCCTGCTCGGCCTGCCTTGCGGCAAGGCGCTCGGCGCGGCGGGCAGCGTTCTGCTCATAGACCGCCACGCCCTTTTCATGGACACCGCCGCCCACATTGCACAGCCACTGCCAGCATTCCGCCGGGGTGATATCAAAAATGTACAGGCTGGCACAGAGTGCCAGCACCGCCATGACCAAATTGGCTGCAGGCCGCCCGCAGAGCAGCAGCAGGTTGCCGCCCAGCAGGGTGCCCAGCACACCGCCGCCCAGCCATGCGTTCACACCATTGTTGTAGCAGGCGGTGATCATCTGGGCCGCGGTCAGATCGGCAGGGATATCGGAAAACACAATGACCGTGCCACTGGCAAAGATCAGCCCCAGCAGCAGCTTGAACACCTGCATCAGCAGGTCCTGCCCCCGGGTGTAGAGGATGGCCAGATAGCACACGGCCGCACCCAGCACAAAGCTGCCGCAGCCAAACAGACCGAACAGGATCTGGTGCATGCTTTTCCAGACCGAGTCGCCCTCCACAAAGGCCAGCACGATGAGCAGCAGACCCACGAACAGGGTGCCCAGCCCGGCCGGCATCCGCTCCTGTGTGCGGCTTTTGCGCCGTGCCGTGGTCCGTTTTGCAGTTGATCTTCGTTTACGCGTTGCCATGTTTCCTTTTGCCCCTGTCCTTTTCCCATAGTTTTCGATTCTTTCATTGTACCACGGGAAAAGTCAAATGGCAATTTATTCTTTCTCGATCTCCTGATAGAGCCAGTCCAGCGCATCCGAAATGCCGCCCAGCTGGTCGATGAGCTTTTCGCGCACGGCCTTCCGGCCATCCAGCACAGTGCCCACATCCATCACCAGCTCCCCGGTGCGGAGCATCAGCTCGGTGTAGCGCTTTTCCGTAATGCCGCTGTGTCCGGCCACAAAGCCGGTGATCCGCTCCTGCATCTGCTCAAACCAGCGCATGGTCTGGGGCACCCCCAGGATCATGCCGGAATGGCGCACCGGGTGGACGGTCATGGTGGCGGTGGGCACAATGAAGCTGCGCCGGGCACTGACCGCCAGTGGGATGCCGATGGAGTGGCCGCCGCCCAGCACCACCGTGGCGCTGGGCTTTGTGATGCTGGCGATCAGTTCCGCCAGGGCAAGCCCGGCCTCCACGTCACCGCCCACCGTGTTCAGCAGCACCAGCAGCCCCTCCACAGCCGGGTCTTCCTGCACCGCCACCAGCTGGGGGATGACATGCTCATACTTGGTGGTCTTCTGGCCCTGTGGGGCTTCCACGTGCCCCTCGATCTGGCCTATGACGGTCAGGCAGTGGATGGCATGGCGGCCTCTGGTCTGCATCACACTGCCAAGATCTTCGATCTGCTCTTTCTCCAGCCGCTGCTGCTCGGTGGAACGCTCCTGTTTTTCCGGCATAAAAAGTCTCCTTTGGGTCGTTTTTCTCAGTGTACCCGGCAGGCAGGCCGTTATGCGGGCCTTAAATTTTATGAACATTGAAAAAAATTGCCGGAAATTATTTGACATTCTGTATCGTTGCAGTATACTTTAGATAATAAGATGATTGACAAAGATATATCATTATTGTAGCAAAATCATCAAATTGCCGGCGCACCTTGCGGGGCGCAGAGAGTCCGGCATGCTTTTGGATGAAAGGAGAACCATTTCCATGAACACTCCCGGCAAAGCTTCCCTTCCGGTGATCAAGCGCCTGCCCAAGTACTACCGCTACCTGCGGACTTTGAAGAACGACGGCATCACCAGTATTTCTTCCCGTGAACTGGCCGCCCAGATGGGCACCACAGCCTCTCAGGTACGGCAGGACTTCAACTGCATCGGCGATGTGAACGGCCGGCAGGGCATCGGCTACTCGGTGGAGAACCTGCTCTCCATTCTGGAGCAGCTGCTGTTCGGCAACGGCGACCGCCTGCCCACCATCCTGATCGGCTGCGGCCGTCTGGGCAAGGCTGTGAGCCGCTTTATCACCACCGATGCCAACGGCTACAAGCTGATCGCCGCCTTTGACAACGCCCCCGACGAGGTGGGCAAGGAGATCAGCGGCGTGCGCATCCTCCACATCGACGAGCTGGAGGCTTTCTGCGAAGAACACAAGCCCGAGGTGGCAGTCCTCTGTCTGCCCCGCAGCGGCGCTGAGGAGATCAGCGGCCGTCTGGTGAGCATGGGCATCAAGGGCTTCTGGAACTTCTCCCACTACGACCTCTCCGTTCCTTACCCGGAAGTGGTGGTGGAGAACGTCCATCTGGGCGACAGCCTGATGAGCCTTGGCTACCGCCTGCGCAACCAGGACTGAGCCGGAAGCTCCGACCCGATACCTATAATAATAAACACACGCAACCCTCCCCGGTGCAGTCTGCGCCGTGCCAGAGGGTTGCCTTTTTATGAGGAGAAACCAATGGCAAAACTTTATTTCCGGTACGGCGCCATGAACAGCGGCAAAAGCACTGCCCTGATGCAGGTGGCCCACAACTACGAAGAACAGGGGATGCGGGTGCTGATCCTGAAGCCGCAGGTGGATACCAAAGGCGGCGGCGAGCTGGTCAGCCGTCTGGGCGTCCGCCGCAAGGCCGACCTGCTCATTCCGCCCGAAGTGGATGTGTTTGAGGCGGTGCGCACTGCCTCCGGCGGCGAAAAGCCCCTGGCCTGCGTCCTGTGCGACGAGAGCCAGTTCTTTACCCCGGAGCAGGCCGAGCAGCTGTTCATGGTCACGGTAGACCTGAACATCCCGGTCATCTGCTACGGCCTGCGCTCAGATTTCTCGCTCAGGGGCTTCCCCGGCTCCACCCGGCTGCTGGAATTGGCCCACACCATTGAGGAGATGAAGACCATCTGCACCTGCGGCCGCAAAGCCACCTGCAACTGCCGCCGTGTCAACGGCCGGTTCGTGTTTGAGGGCGAGCAGGTGGCCATCGATCTGGAAAACGATGTCCAGTATGTCAGCATGTGCCCCCAGTGTTACTTCCGGGCACGGCGCGCATTTTATGCCGCAAAAGGGTGATTGATATATCAGTTGTATCCAACTTCGCACGTTTGTTGCACAATTGATATATCAGTTTACAAACGGCTCTGTTCGTCAGATTTTTCACGTGTTGTATACAACAAAAGACCGTCATTTTCGCAAATAGTTACAAAATCATTGCAATTTTAGGGGTTCTGCCCTGCTTCTCTCCCGCTTTTCTATGCAATCTGTTCAAGTATACAAGTTGCACAGTTTTTTGCTTCAAGTTTATTCATTTCGGCAAGGACGTCAAAACCGCGCAAATTACAAGCGCAAGATTTGTTCGTTTTTTGTCCGTATCACTTCAATTTACATCTTTCTTTTTCCAGTTTCTTTTGCTATCATAATTGTATACAACGAGCCCTGTGCAGAAGGGCCCGTTTGATGTTTTGATTTATTAGGAGGAGAACAAAATGAGCAAGGCAATTTCTCGTCGTGATTTCCTGAAGGTCACCGGTGCAGTGGGTGCAGCTGGTCTGCTGGCTGCCTGCGGCGGCAATGGCGGCGCTGCTTCCAGCACCGCTTCCACCGCTGCTTCTTCTGAGGCTGCTTCCGTGGCAGGCCTGAGCAGCGATCCCGTTACCCTGACCATGAGCTGGTGGGGTGGTGAGTCCCGTCACAACGCTTATCAGGATGCCATCAAGGCTTTCTCTGCTGAACACAGCAACATCACCGTCAACCCCACCTTCGCTGCATGGTCCGGCTGGGAGGACACCATGTCCACCAAGTTTGCAGGCGGCGTGGCTGAGGATGTCTGCCAGGTCAACTGGAACTGGCTGTACAACTACTCCGGCAACGGCCAGACCTTCCTGGATCTGAACAGCGTCACCGATTACCTGGACCTGTCTCAGTGGGATGACGCCAAGCTGGCAGCCTGCAACGTGGCAAATGCTCAGCAGTGCGTGCCCATCTCCATGACCGGCCGTATCTTCTACTGGAACATGACCACCTTCAATAAGGCTGGCATCACCGAAGTCCCCCAGACCGAGGACGATCTGTTCGCAGCCGGCAAGGCTTTCCAGGAGAAGCTGGGCGATGACTACTATCCCCTGCACCTGGGCGCATACGACCGTATGATCCTGATGGTCTTCTACCTCGAGTCCAAGTACGGCAAGGATTGGGCAGATCCCACCACCTCTACCCTGAACTACACCTCTGACGAGATCGCAGAGGGCATCGACTTCATCAAGAGCCTGGTCGACGGCCACGTCATCATGCCTCTGCCCACCTACTACGGTGCAAACGGCGACGGTGCTACCCACCAGTCCAATGAGTGGATCACCGGTAAGATCGCAGGTATCTTCGAGTGGGATTCTGCTGCTTCCAAGTATCAGGACGCTCTGGACGAGGACAACAAGGCTGGCTTTACCGTCGGCGAGGAGATCAAGTTCGGCGATTACAACGGCGGCTTCTCCAAGGTCTCCATGGGCATGGCTATCACCAAGACCTGCAAGAACCCCGCTGAGGCTGCTACCCTGATCGAGTACCTGTGGAACGGCGACGGCGCTGCCATCATCGGTTCTGAGTGCGGCATCCCCGCTTCCAAGGCTGGTCTGGCTTCTGCTCAGGCTGCAGGCAAGATCAATGATCTGGTCGCAGAGGCAAACGGCAAGGTCATGGACTTCGTTTCCTGCCAGCTGGATCCCCTGTTCGAGGCTTCCGATCTGAAGGCTACCGGCACCGGCACCTATCAGGAAGTGTTCGATACCGTTGATTACGACAACGCTGCTGGCGCTGACGTGGTCGATACCCTGCTGGACGGCATGTCTGCTGTTGGTTACACCGTCTGAGTTTCCGGCTTGACCTGAGTCAA
>CAVDVT010000095.1:0-6172 GCA_963612415.1 bacterium
GAGGACATCGTCTGCCCCGTCTGCGGCAAGCATGACTTTACCCCCATCCGCAAGTTCAACCTGATGTTCAAGACGGCCATCGGCGTTACCGAGGACAGCTCCTCTACCTGCTACCTGCGTCCCGAGACCGCACAGGGCATCTTTGTCAACTTTGCCAACATCCAGCGCACCACCCGCCGCAAGCTGCCCTTCGGCGTCTGCCAGGTGGGCAAGGCCTTCCGCAACGAGATCACCCCGGGCAATTTCACCTTCCGCACCCGTGAGTTTGAGCAGATGGAGTGCGAGTTCTTCTGCAAGCCCGGCACAGATCTGGAATGGTTCGCTTACTGGAAGGACTACTGCGAGAACTGGCTGCTGAGCCTGGGCATCAAGAAGGAGCATCTGCGCCTGCGTGACCATGAGCCTGCTGAGCTGGCCTTCTACAGCCGCGCTACCACCGATATCGAGTATGCCTTCCCGTTCACCGACTGGGGCGAGCTGTGGGGCATTGCAGACCGTACCAACTACGACCTGAGCCGCCATCAGGAGGCTTCCGGCAAGAGCCTGGAATACTTCGACAGCGAGACCAACGAGCATTACATCCCCTATGTCATCGAGCCCTCTCTGGGCTGCGATCGTGTGGCTCTGGCTTTCCTGTGCGAGGCTTACGATGAGGAGCATCTGGTGGATGCCAAGGGCAAGGAGGATGTGCGTACCGTGCTGCGCCTGCATCCGGCTCTGGCTCCCTACAAGTGTGCCGTGCTGCCTCTGAGCAAGAAGCTGGGCGAGAAGGCTATGGAGATCCGCAACGAGCTGAGCAAATACTTCATGGTGGATTACGACGATACCGGCTCCATCGGCAAGCGCTACCGCCGTGAGGACGAGATCGGCACCCCGTACTGCATCACCGTGGACTTCGACACCGTGGGCGACGAGGCCAAGGGCATCGTGGCCGACAACTGCGTCACCGTCCGTGACCGCGACACCATGGAGCAGGTGCGTATGCCCATCTCCGAACTCAAGAGCTATATCGAGAGCAAGATCGAGTTCTGATGAAAATTCACTTTCGTGAGTGAAAAAACAGCCCCGCCGTTGCAATTTCGGCGGGGCTGTGCTATAGTATAAGTAAAGAGGGTGCTGTCTGGCAAACGGTCAGTACCTTTCCGGCAAGTTATTCACAAAGAATGACCGCTCAGGTGTGGTGACTGAGGGCGGTCATTTTTTGTGCGTAAAAATCTTCCATGCGATATCGAACATGCCAAAGCCGACGGTGGCAAGCAGCGTCAGCAAAGCCAGAGTTTCCAATAGCGTCATAGAGCATCACCCCTTTCGCACGAAGCGTCAGGGGCACGACAAAAATATTCGCCTCCCCGACGCTTGGGCCGGAAAGGGCTAGACCGCCTGCCGTATGTAGACAGCACTCTCAAAATTAGTATAACAGACGTTTCAGCGTTTTGCAACGCCGGGAACGTCTGTTTTCTTATAGTGGGTGGACAACCGGCGGCAAAACGGTTATACTGGAGCAAAATGACTATGCCGTTTTCCACGGCAGAAAGGAACCTTTTGTGAAAAACTTTGATGAACTTCTGAAAAAATACGCCGACTTCATCGTGCGGGTGGGCGTGAATCCTCAGCCGGGTCAGACCCTGATCATCAACTGCTGCCTGGAGGCCGCCCCGCTGGCCCGCCTGTGTGTGCGCAGTGCCTACGAGGCCGGTGCCCGGGATGTGCTGGTGAACTGGACCGACAACGCTGTTTCCCGCACCCGGATGGAGCTGGGCAGCGAGGAAGCCCTGACCGACGTGAAGTCCTGGCAGCTGCGCCGCTATCTGGACTACGCCGAGAGCGAGGGCAGCGTCTGTGTGCTGCACATCCTGGCCGATGACCCTGAAGTTTACGCCGGGCTGGACGGTGCCAAGATCAGCCGCGTGAACGCTGCCAACCGCAAGGCCATGGCCCCCTGGCGCGAATACACCATGAACGATAAAGTCCAGTGGTCCATCGCTGCCATGCCCAGTGCTGCCTGGGCCAAAAAGATGTTCCCGGAGCTGGATGCCGATGCTGCCATTGAGAAGCTGTGGCAGCTGATCTTTGACGTCTGCCGCGTTACCGGCGGCGACCCGGTGAACGAGTGGAAGGCCCATCTGGCCCGCCTGATGACCCTGCGCGACAAGATGAATGCCCTTGATCTTGAGAGCGTCCACTTTGAGAGCAGCAACGGCACCGACCTGACCGTTGGTCTGGCCGACAAGGCCAGCTGGGAGAGCGCCGGCAGCAAGAACGAAAAGGGTGTGGACTTCCTGCCCAACATCCCCACGGAGGAAGTGTTCACCGCTCCCCACAAGGACAAGGTGAACGGTGTGGTCTACGGCACAAAGCCCTATGTCTTCAACGGCCAGCTTATCAAGGGGTTCCATGTCACCTTCAAGGACGGCAGGGTGGTGGAGCATGGCGCTGTGGAGGGCGCTGACCTGCTGGGCCAGCTGCTGGACACCGACGAGGGCTCCCGCAGCATTGGCGAGGTGGCACTGGTGCCTGCTTCCAGCCCCATCAACCGCAGCGGTGCGCTGTTTTACAGCACCCTGTTCGATGAAAACGCCGCCTGCCACATTGCCTTTGGCGCCAGCTACCCCGGCACCACCGAGGGCGGCACGGCCCTGACCAAAGAGCAGCTGCTGGAACGCGGCATGAACCAGTCCGCCATCCACGAGGATGTGATGATCGGCGCTGAGGACAGCCATATCACCGGCAAGTGCCGCGACGGCCGCACTGTGGAGCTGTTCCAGAACGGCGTCTGGGTGCTGTGAGAAAATCATAAAATTATAATTTACAGAGCCGCACAGCCTGATCTTCCGGGCCGTGCGGCTCTGTTTTCACCTGCAAACTTGGCATCTCGTGCAAGTTTTACAAAATGATGAGCAAATGTTGAAAAAATCGTTGACAGTCTGCCGCATGGTATGGTATCCTCTAATCAAGGAAAGCACGCTTTTGCAAACCATAACAGAAAAAGGAAAGGATGAAACGGAATATGAAACGCTGGATCACGATATCCCTGAGTGTGCTATTGGCTGCGACAGTTGGGCTGACAGCGTTTGCAACGCTGAACCGTGAAGAACTGGATGCCTACCTGAAAGAAGAATACTCCCGTGAACTGGAAGCGTTTGTGCAACTGCTGTATGGCGAAGATGCGAAAGACTGGATCACAGCTTCGGAAGAATCGTATACGGATTATGAAGCATACGAAAAAGTAGAGCAGATGTATACAGAAGAACAGAAGAAAATCATGCAGGAGTCCAATGAGCAGCACAGGAAACTCCTGCTGGAAGACGAATCTCTGCGGCCGATTCCACCGGAAGAAGAAGGACATACATATCAGCTGAAGCGGACTGTACAGGAAAAGTATGCCTCACCGAATACAGGTATTTATCTGGATAAGTTGACGTATACCTATGTATGTGAGGACTGCGGCAAGACCGTTGAAGATGTTAAAGTTGTAAAATGACGCTCGTTGGAAGATGAAAACACATTTTACAGGGGCGATTTCCGCAAAACCCCTTGCATAAATCGCAAGAGTATGCTATATTCTAGTAGTACGATATAACTTTTACTGAAACGTGGGCCGCAAGGTCCGCGTTTCTTGTTTGTTTGGAGGTTTTTTTATGGCGAAGCAGTCTGGCGGCAATACCGCCCAGAGAGTCGAAGCGCTTGTCCGCCCCACCGTGGAGGGCATGGGCCTGCGCCTGTGGGATGTGGTTTTTGAAAAGGAAGGCCCGGACTGGTATCTCCGTGTGCTGATCGACAAGACGGACGGCACCACCATGGACACCGACACCTGTGCCGATGTATCCCATGCACTGGACCCCATTTTGGACGAAGCAGACCCCATTGAACAGAGCTATTATCTGGAAGTGGGCAGCCCCGGCCTGGGCCGCAAGCTGACCCGCCCGGAACACTATGAAGCCGTGAAGGGCCAGAAGATCAGCGTCAAGCTGTACCGTGCCAACGAGAACGGCGTCAAGGAGTTTTCCGGCATCCTGACCGGCCGGCAGGGGAACACTGTTACGGTGGACACCCCCGCAGGTGCTGTGAACTTTGAGCTTTCCGCCGCCAGCACGGTGCGCCTGTGCGACGACGAAGATCTGTTTGATTAAACCAGAATAACATTTTAGGAGGAACCCGAAAAATGGCAGCAGCGAACAATGAATTTTTTGAAGCTCTCTCCATGTTGGAGCATGAGCGCGGCATCACCGCCGAGTACCTGATCGAGAAGATCAAGGCCGCCATCGTGATCGCGGTGAAGAAGAACTACGAAGTGGAAGACGACAATGTGATGGTGGAGATCGACCCCGCCACCGGCAAGTTCAACGTTGCTCTGGTCCAGAACGTTGTGGCCGATGAGGACTGGTACGACGAGCATGCCGAGATCGGCATCACCGAGGCCCAGAAGATCCGCCGCAGCTATGAGGTGGGCGACCGCGTTGTGACCCCCCTCAAGACCAAGGACTTTGGCCGCATTGCCGCCCAGACTGCAAAGCACGTCATCCGTCAGGGCATCCGTGAGGCTGAGCGCAGCCAGCAGCTCAGCGAGATCCAGTCCCGCGCACACGACATCATCCAGGCAACTGTGACCCGTGTGGACAACGAGAAGGGCATCGTGGCCCTGGATCTGGGCAAGGGCGGCGAGGCCATCCTGCCCCGCAACGAGCAGGTGCCCGGCGAGGTCTACACCGAGGGCCAGACCCTGCAGGTGTACGTGGTGGACGTCCTCAGCGGTGAGCGCGGTGCCCGCGTGATGATCAGCCGCACCCACCCGGGCCTGGTCAAGCGCCTGTTTGAGCTGGAAGTGCCTGAGATCTACGACGGCACCGTGGAGGTCAAGGCCATCAGCCGTGAGGCCGGTGCCCGCACCAAGATGGCTGTCTGGAGCAAGGACGCCAACGTGAACCCCGTTTCTGCCTGCATCGGCCCCCACGGCGACCGTGTGGCCGCTGTGGTCGAGAAGCTGGGCGGCGAGAAGATCGATATCGTCAAGTGGAGCGAGGATGTCTCTGAGTTCATCTCCGCTGCCCTGAGCCCCGCTAAGGTGCTGAAGGTGGAGCTGCTGCCCGGCGAGACCCGTTCCTGCCGCGTCACTGTGCCCGACCAGCAGCTGAGCCTGGCCATTGGCAACAAGGGCCAGAACGCCCGCCTGTGCGCCCGCCTGACCGGCTACAACATCGACATCCGCCCCGAGAGCGGCTACTACGGTGAGGACGAGGAGCCCAAGGCTGCCGAGCCCAAGACCGAGGAAGCTGCTGCAGAATAAGTGCGGCCCTGACCGCACCTGAAGGAGGGAAACCGGATGGCAAAGAAAAAGATCCCTGCCCGCCAGTGCATCGGCTGCATGACCAGCCGCCCCAAAAAGGAACTGGTGCGGGTGGTGCGCGCCCCCAGCGGCGAGATCAGCATCGACCCCGTGGGCAAAAAGCCGGGCCGCGGCGCTTACCTCTGCCCGGACCCGGCCTGCCTGGCAAAGGCCAAAAAGAAAAAGGCGCTGGAGCGCTGCTTTGAGCAGCCGGTTCCCGCCGAAGTTTACGATGCACTGGCCGCACAGCTGGCCGATGTGGAAAAGGAGGCCCAGCCGAATGGCGAAGCATAAAACGACCCCTGAAAAGCCCAAACTGGCCCCGGAGGAGGCGCTGTTCCAGGCGCTGAGCCTCTGCCGCAAGGCGGGTGCCCTGACCATGGGCTTTGACGCTGTGGAAGATGCCTGCGTCAAGAGCAAGGCCTGGCTGGTGCTGGTGGCATCGGATGCCAGCGCCAAGACCGTGCAGCGCCTGAACTACGCGGTGGGAGATCTGGTAGACGTGATCTCCATGCCGCTGACCCAGGACCGCCTGGCAGATATCAGCCGCAAGCCTGTGGCTGTTTATGCGGTGACTGACCGCAACCTCGCAAAGCTCTGCTTTGACCGTCTTTCGGACTGCGGGGCAATCAAAAATGAGGAGGACATGAGCGAATGACCGTAAAATATAAAGTGAGCGATTTTGCAAAGGACCTGAACATTTCTGCAAAGAAGGTTCTGGACGAACTGACTGCCATGGGCAGCACCGGCAAGAAGAACAGCTCTACTCTGGAAGAAAACGAGCTGAACTACCTGCTGGAAAAGTTCAGCAAGGACAACAGCGTTGCCAGCCTGGACGAGTATCTGAAC
>CAVDVT010000096.1:0-6163 GCA_963612415.1 bacterium
GCCCTTGGTACTGGAACAAACAACAACACCCGAGACCTGGAACGCCCGGCGGGAGGAACTGCTGGAACAGTTCCGGACACAGGAATATGGTGTGCGCCCGGCGGTGCCCTATACCTGCACCTGGCACAAGGTGTCGGAGCAGGCCCTGCCGGAGCTGGACGCTGTGCGGGAGATCTGGGAGATGCAGCTTGCCACGGAGCGCGGTGCGCTGACCTTCCCGGTGGTGCTGGTGCGCCCGGCCGGGCAGGAAAAGGTGCCGGCGGTGCTGTTCCTCTGCAACCACGAAAAGACCGCCCCGCCTGCCCAGAAGATGGATCCGGCCGCAATGCAGAAGCTGATGGCCGGTGCCCCGCCGGAGTGGTGCAAGGAGACCATGGAGATCTTTGCCTCCATGCCCAAGGGCGGCGGGCCTTCCCTGATCGATATCACCACCGAGACCGGGCAGGAATACTGGCCTGCGGAGCAGATCGTTCGGGCGGGCCGGGCTGCAGTGACTTTTTACGCCAGCGACCTTCAGCCGGACGATGCCGCCCAGTACCCCGGCCCGCTGGCCCGCCTGTTTGGCACAAGGGCGGATGCCCTGCCCGAGGATGCCTGGGGCACGCTGGACATCTGGGCCTTTGGCATGAGCCGTGTAGTCGACCTGCTGGAACAGCACCCGCAGGTGGATGCGGCCCGGATCTCGGCTGCCGGGTTCTCCCGGGGCGGCAAGGCGGCGCTCTGGTGTGCGGCGCAGGACACCCGGGTGAACGGCGTTCTGGTCAACGATTCCGGCTGCTCGGGTGCGGCGGTGTCCCGGGGCAAGCACGGCGAGACCGTGGGCTCCATCACAGCGGCCTTCCCCCACTGGTTCTGCAAAAATTACCGGAAATATGCTTGGAAAGAAGACAGCCTTCCCTTTGACCAGCACCAGCTGGTGGCCTGTGTGGCTCCCCGTCTGTGCTACGTGACCAGCGGCTCGGAAGACCGCTGGAGCGACCCGGATGCCGAGTGGCTGGGCGCAAAAGCGGCCGGCTGTGCCTGGGAACTGTTTGGCGAAAAGCCCCTGCCCGACACCCCGCCCTGCAAGGATGCAGGCTATCCGGAGGGGAAACTGGGCTACCACCGCCGTGCCGGCGGACACGACCTGACCCGGTGGGACTGGGCCATGTTCCTGCACTTTTTGGACCTGCACAACGGCTGAACTGATTTTTTTGAACATAAAAGCTGAATATTTTACTCCCTGCCGGCGGGTCAGGTTTGGTATTCTTCCAGTAGAAGAAGGACCTGTTACCCAAAGAGGAGGATAACGTTATGAAAAAGATCAATCGTCGTGACTTTCTGAAAGTTCTGGGTGCTGCGGGCATGACGGCCTCTCTGGCTGCCTGCGGTTCCAGCGACTCCGGCAGCACCGCTGCTTCCGGTTCCACGGCCGCTTCCGGCGGTGCAGACGATGGCGTGATCACCATCTCCTACTGGACCACCGACCGCCACGATCAGGCTTACCTGACCCCGCTGATCGAGGAGTACAACAAGACCAACACCGACAACATCTACATTGATTATCAGGTCTATGCAGACAACTATGCACAGATGCTGGATCTGGCCTTCAGCACCGACACCGCTCCGGACGTGTTCAAGCTCTCCGGCAGCGACACGCTGGAAGTGCAGGTCACCGAGAAGAAGATGCTGCTGGATCTCTCTCCCTATATGACCGAGGAATACAAGGCCCGCTTCTGGGATGGCGCCTTTGTGCAGGGCATCAACTCCTGGGGCGACGGCATCTACTCCCTGCCCTTCACGGCATCGGCCTGCCGCCTGTTCTACAACCAGGATCTGCTGGACCGCGTGGGCGTTTCTGCCCCGCCCAAGTCCCTGAAGGAGCTGGTGGATGACGCCACTCTGGTCACCCAGCAGCTGAGCGGCGAGGGCATTTACGGCATTGCCGGCAACTACAAGTCCGCCATGAGTTCTGTCATGCGCTCCATCGACCCCATCGTTCAGGTCAGCGGCGGCACCTGCTACGGCTTTGACTTCAGCACCGGCAAGTACGATTTCAGCAGCTACAAGGAAGTGCTGGAACTGTTCAAGCAGATGTATGCCACCGGCGTTGCCTTCCCCGGCAGCGAGTCTCTGGACATTGACCCCCTGCGCACCCAGTTCGCAGCAGGCAACATCGCCTTCTACTTCTCTGTCAGCCATGCAGAGCCCGGCGTTTACGAGAGCCAGTTCCCCACCGATATCAACTGGAACTGCGCTCAGGTGCCCAGCCTCTCCGGCAACACCGACGGTGTGCAGAACCTGTGGTTCGGCGGCGCCGACAAGGCCATCAACGCCAACACCCCGCACCCCGACGAAGCATGGAAGGTCATGGAGTTCCTGCACAGCGATGAGGTCATGGGCCCCTACTACACCGCAGGTCTGGGCACCGTTATGATCAAGAGCGCTGTGGAAGGCGCCGCTGCTCCGGAAGCCATTGAGAAGATGCCGGATCTGGCCATTGGCGCCAACGATCAGAACTGGCCCACCCGTCCCTCCATCTCCATTGAGGGCGAGGACTACTGCACCGTGGCGGTCCAGTGCATCTTTGGTGTCAAGGACATCGATCAGGCCATCAGCGAGCTGAACGACCGCTACAACACTGCTTACGACAAGGCGATCGCCGACGGCGCTACCCGCATCGTTTACCCCCACTTTACTGCCAAGAATCAGGATACTTCCGTCTGATCTCCCAAGATCGTATCCTGAAGTTTCCTCCCCATAGTCTGTTTCATCCTTCACACAAGCACACCAATAGAGGAACCCGGAAACGGGTCCCTCTATTGGTGTTTCAGGGGCTTTTGCCCGAGGTATCCGCATGAATGCTCTGATGACCCGCATCAAAAATACGTCCATCGTGCTGAAAGTGACCTCCATCATCATGGTGGTCTTTCTGGTGGCCATTACCCTGAACCAGATCATCCTGAACCGCCACATCAACAGCACCATTGAAGCGAATATGGAAAGCAGCACCCTGCGGGCCGTCGCGCAGGCCGATACCTATCTTTCCACCCGTCTCAGCGGCAGCGTCGAGCGGCTGATCTACTTTCAGGCGGAGTCCGGGCTGGAAAGCACCCTGGCAGAATATTTTGCGGCGCCCAGTGCCGCTGCGTACAGCGTGGCCATGTCCAATCTGGTGCTGCCCCTTTCCACCAAAAAGGTTTCGGACCGCCTCATCAGTGATGTGTATCTCTACACGGAGTACGGCGGCTTTACCGATGGCAGTACCCTGCTTACCCCGGGGTTCAGCCTGCCGGAGTCCTCTCTGTGGGAGGAGCCGCGCCAGAGCAGCTCCTTCCTCACCATCTGCTCCGCCCGCACCGACGAGATCTTCCGCTCCCGGAAATGGGTGGTGCCGATACTCTACCGGTTCAAGGTGTCCACGGCGCAGGTCGCATCCACCACGCGGGACTGCATCCTTGTGGTGAATCTGGACTGCAATTACCTCACGGAGCTGCTGAAAAAGATCGTGCAGAAGGCGGATTCTGCCATTCTGGTGCTGGATCAGAACGGGAACCGGATCGCAGGGGTGAACCCGGCCGCCGAAAGCCTGCTGGAAGATGAGGATGCGCTGCATCTTTTGACCGGTGAGGAGAACACGGTCAGGCAGGTGCGGCTGGGCGGCAAAAGCTATTACGGCGCGGCCCGCACCATGACCGTGGCCCCGTGGACCATCGTCTGTCTGCAGTCGGCCACCTTTGCGGCGGAGGAATCCCGCTCCTACCTGCAGCTGCTGCTGGTGGAGGGCGGAACGGTGGTGCTGCTCACGGCGCTGGTCTGCCTGCTGATGGTGCATCTGGTCACGGAGCCGGTGCGCCAGCTCATCGAGTGCCAGAACGCCCGCAAAGAGTTCCACTATGATTATAAGGATGAGATCGGTTCCCTGACCGGGAGCTACAACCAGATGCTCCGCCACAGCAACGAGATGCTGGCCCGGGAAAAACAGTACAGCCATGAGCTGGAGGAAAAGAACGCTGCCATTGAGCTGGAACAGCGGCTCAAGCGCCGGGCTGAACTCAAGGCCCTGCAGGCCCAGATCAACCCCCATTTCCTCTACAACACGCTGGACTCCATCCGCTGGAAGGCCGAGGCCGCCGGGGCGCAGGATATCAGCAAAATGGTCTGGGATCTGGCCAACTTCTTCCGCATCGGCATCAGCCGCGGGCGCGAGATCATCCCCATGGAGCAGGAGGTGCGCCATGTGCGCAGCTATCTGGATATCCAGAAAATGCGCTATGGCGACCGGCTGGACTACCGCATTGAGATCCCGGAGGATCTGATGCAGCTGTACACCGTCAAGCTGCTGATCCAGCCGCTGGCCGAAAACGCCATCTACCACGGCATCAAGGAGGCCGACCGCAACGGCACCATTACGATCACGGCCGGGGAGGAAGAAGGCGGCATCTACATCTGCGTCCACGACGATGGTCTGGGCATCCAGCCGGAGGCCCTTGCCATCCTCAATGCAGATCTGGCCCGCGGTGTGACCGTGAGCGACGGCGGCTATGGCATTTTCAATGTGAACGAGCGGGTGCGGCTCTACTTTGGCCCGGAATACGGGCTGGAGCTGCAGAGCTGCGCCGGGCAGTGGACGAACGCTATCATCCACCTGCCCAAATATATTCCGGAAAGGACAGAGTGGGATGTTTCAAATTTTGATCGCGGATGACGAGCCCAATATCCGGGAGGGCTTAAAGCAGTTTATCACAAACCGCTGCCCGGAGTGGCAGGTGGTGGGAGCGGCCTGTGACGGCCGGGAGGCCGTGCAGATGGCCGAGCAGTTCCTGCCCGACTGCATCATGACCGATATCACCATGCCCCACATGAACGGGCTGGAGTTTCTGGAAAAAGTCAAGGAGGAGCTGCCGGATACCAAGCTGCTGATCCTTTCCGGCTACGATGATTTTGAATATGCCGTGCAGGGCATGCGGCTGGGCGTTTCGGATTATCTGCTCAAGCCTCTGGACACCGAGCTGCTGGTGCGGCGGCTGGACGAGTTTGCCCGGGAATTGACCCAGCGCCAGCAGCAGTGGCAGACCAATGCCGAGCAGCTGGCCGAGCGCCGCCGGGCCGAGGAACGCCGCATTCTGGAATTGCTGGAACAGGCCAAGGCCGGAGAGCTGGACGAAGCGGGCGCCGCCGAGTTTTCGGCCCTGAGCAGCGGCAGCGACCGGTATCTGGCAGCCCGCTTTCAGGGCGGGCCGGAGGCGCAGCAGGCGCTGCGCAACCTGCTGGACCAGCGCTTTGCCGGCAAGGTGAATGCCTACGTGCTGGACCACCATGTGGACGGGATGATCCCCATCGTGTTCTGCATCCAGAAAGAGCTTTCCACCCCGGAAGCCACCCTGCTGCTGAACCGGGAACTGACGGCGGTGGTCATTGCCATCCGCCGCAGCTATGACCAGCCGGCCCATTTCTTTCTGGGCGGCATCAAGGACAATATTTACAAGCTGGAAAAATCCGGCGAGGAGAGCCGCACGGCGGCCAACTATTCCTTTTACGAAATGGCCCCGCCGGTGCGCACCGTCTCGGACGTGATGCTCACCCGGGTGACGGCCTGCCCGGATCTGGATCAGCGTCTGGTGGAGCAGGTGGGCCTTGCAGCCGACGGCGGCGACCCCGACGCCATTGCCTCCGCAGTGGACAATGTGCTGGCCTGGTTCTACCCCAACGGGGTGGTGGATGCTACCTATATGAAGCTGGTGGTGCTGGAGCTGTGCTTCAGTGTGCTGGAAAAAAGCCGCCAGCGCAGCAGCCTGACCTATGTGGAGTTTCTGGCCTGTCACCACGAGATCCTGGGGGCAAAGACGCTGGAGGAACTGCGGGACTGCTTTGTGAATCTGCTGCTGCTCTACCGCGCCGCCGACGGCAAAAAGAACCCGGGACAGGAGCTGGTGGCCCGGATCGACGAGATCATGAAAAGCCGCATGGGCGACCTGCAGTTCTCGCTGGACGACGTGGCGGCGGAGCTGTACATCAGCCCCAACTACCTGCGCCAGCTGTTCAAGCAGGCTTCCGGCCAGACCTTTACCGAGCATCTGACCGAGATGCGGATGAAGGAGGCCCGGCGGCTGCTGGGGGACGAGCGGCTCAAGATCTACGAGGTGGCAGAGCGGACCGGCTATGCCGATTCGCGCTATTTCTC
>CAVDVT010000097.1:0-6158 GCA_963612415.1 bacterium
GCAAATTCCTCTTTGAGCGGCAGCGCCGGGAACGCAGCGCCTTCCGGCCAGCCCGTCACCATCCATTTGCGTTCGATCTCCATGGCAGTTTTCCTCGTTTCTGTTGGATTTGTATTTATTCTAACACGTTTTTATGTTAGAATAAATATCAGTTCAAAATTTTAGCATCCTCGCCCTCTCCGTCATTGCGGCCCATGGTCAGCTTATGCTATCCGGGACACTGCATAGGCTCCCCCTTTGGGGGAGCTGGCAATGCCGTCAGGCATTGCCTGAGAGGGTGAGCCCGTTATAGGAGTTCTTCTATGAAAGCAAATCGCAACTATCCTGTCTACACCGTCAACAAACACGCCGAAGGGCTGCTGGTGGGCGGTCATCCCTGGGTTTACGAAAACGACATTCTGAACGCCCCGGAAACGGAGCCTGAAAACGGCACGCTGGCCGATGTGGTCAGCACCAAGGGGGCCTATCTGGGCACCGGCTTCGTCTCCCTCAAGAGCAAGATCCGGGTGCGTCTGATCAGCCGCAACGCCAACGACACCTTTGATGCCGCCTTCTGGCGCCGCCGGGTGGAGTACGCCTGGGCCTACCGCAAGACCGTGCTGGAACCTGCCGACCTGACCGCCTGCCGCGTGATCTTTGGCGAGGCCGATCAGTTCCCCGGCCTGACCGTGGACCGGTTCAACAACATCCTTGTCACCCAGACCCTCAGCGTGGGCATGGAAAAGCTCAAGCCCATCCTGTTCCCCCTGCTGGCCGAAGTGCTGCGGGCTGACGGTCAGACCATTGACGGCATCTACGAGCGGAACGATGAAGCCCTGCGCGCCAAGGAAGGGCTGGAACAGAACAAAGGCTGGTTCGCCCTGCCCGGTGAGACCCACCCGGAAAGCACCCAGACCGAGATCTGCGAGAACGGCGTTTACTACCATGTAGATTTCGAGAACGGCCAGAAGACTGGTTTCTTCCTGGACCAGAAATACAACCGCCGGGCTGTGGCCCGCATTGCCGCCGGGCACACCGTACTGGACTGCTTCACCCACACCGGCAGCTTTGCACTGAACGCGGCCAAGGGCGGGGCTGCCCGGGTCACCGCTGCTGACATCAGTGCCGACGCCATTGCCATGGCCCAGCGCAATGCCGCCCGCAACGGCCTGACCAACATGGACTTCCTCTGCGAGGACACCTTTGAGCTGCTGCCCCGGCTGGAAAAAGAGGGCCACCCCTACGATTTCATCATCCTCGACCCGCCGGCCTTTACCAAGGCCCGGCGCACGGTGGAGAACGCCATGCGCGGCTACAAGGAGATCAACTACCGGGCCATGAAGCTGCTGCCCCGGGGCGGCTATCTGGCAACGGCCAGCTGCTCCCACTTTGCCACCGAGGAGCTGTTCATCAAGATGCTGCACTCTGCCGCCAAAGATGCACACCGCCAGCTGCGGCAGATCGAAGTGCGCCAGCAGGCCCCCGACCATCCCATCCTGTGGGGCGTACCGGAGACCAACTACCTGAAGTTCTTCCTGTTTCAGGTTATCTGAGGTCAAAAGTAATACCTAACACGATACCTTCCAAAAAAACGGGAGCGTGTTTGTGCAGAATCGTCAGTTTTGTCAATTGCCTTTTGGGCCGTTCCGGGCTATAATCAAACCATAGACAGCAACGGCGCTGTGGGTCACCTCCTGACTCGCAGCGCCGTTTTTGTTAAAACGCTTTTCGCTGTCCGCAGGCCGCTTTTCCGGTGTGCGGGACAGTTTCGGAAGGGAAAGAATAAGATCAAGTAAGGAGTAGGATTTATGGCAGCAAATGTTATGGAAATCTACGGCAGCAAGGTCTTTAACGAGCATGTGATGAAGGAGCGCCTGCCGAGCGCAACTTACAAGAGCCTGGAGCGCACCCTGCACAAGGGCGCACCCCTGGATATTGAGGTGGCAAACGTTGTGGCCAGCGTGATGAAGCGCTGGGCCATGGAGCTGGGTGCCACCCACTACACCCACTGGTTCCAGCCGCTGACCGGCATTACCAGTGAAAAGCACGATGGCTTTGTGAGCCCTGTGGGCGACGGCACTGCCATCATGGAGTTCTCCGGCAAGGAGCTTGTCCGCGGCGAGCCCGATGCTTCTTCCTTCCCTTCCGGCGGCCTGCGTGCCACCTGTGAGGCCCGCGGCTACACTGCATGGGACCCCACCAGCTACGCCTTTGTGAAGGACGACGTACTGTGCATCCCCACCGCCTTTGTCAGCTACACCGGCGAGGCACTGGACAAAAAGACTCCCCTGCTGCGTTCTATGAACGCCCTGTCCAACCAGGCCATCCGTATCCTGAAGCTGTTCGGCAAGGATGTGGATTACGTTTCCACCACCGTCGGCCCTGAGCAGGAGTATTTCCTGATCAAGAAAGAGGACTATGAGGCCCGTCAGGACCTGATCCTCACCGGCCGCACCCTGTTTGGTGCCCCCTCTGCCAAGGGTCAGGAGCTGGAGGAGCATTACTTCGGCGTCATCCGTCCCGAAGTGTCCGAGTTCATGAAAGAGCTGGACGACGAGCTGTGGAAGCTGGGCGTTCCCGCCAAGACCAAGCACAACGAGGTGGCTCCCTGCCAGCATGAGCTGGCCCCCATCTTCGACACCACCAACGTTGCCATCGACCATAACCTGCTGACCATGGAGATGATGAAGAAGATCGCTCCCAAGTATGGTCTGGTCTGCCTGCAGCACGAGAAGCCTTTTGAGGGCGTGAACGGCAGCGGCAAGCACAACAACTGGTCCATGTCCACTGCCCACGAGAACCTGCTGGATCCCGGCGACACCCCCATGGAGAACCTGCAGTTCCTGGTGTTCCTGGCCGCTGTCATCAAGGCTGTGGATGAGTATGCAGACCTGCTGCGCACCTCTGTGGCTACCCCGGGCAACGATCACCGTCTGGGCGCCAACGAGGCACCTCCGGCCATCATCTCCATCTTTGTGGGCGAGGAGCTGGAAGCCGTCATCGACGCCATTGCTTCCGATTCTCCCTACGCCGGCCCTGTCAAGATGAAGATGGATCTGGGCGTGGATGTTCTGCCCAAGTTCAGCAAGGACACCACCGACCGCAACCGTACTTCTCCCTTTGCTTTCACCGGCAACAAGTTCGAGTTCCGTATGCCCGGTTCTGCTGAGAACCTGAGCGACGCCAACACCATCCTGAACACTGCCGTCGCCAAGGAGCTGAAGGGCTACGCCGACGAGCTGGAGGGTGCTGAGGACTTCACCAGCGCTGCCATTGCTCTGGTCAAGCGCACCATCCGTGACCACCGCCGTGTCATCTTCAACGGCAACGGTTACACCGCCGAGTGGGAAGCCGAAGCAGCAAAGCGCGGCCTGCCCAATAAGAAGAACACTCCCGCCGCTCTGCCCGCCCTGATCGACCCGAAGAACATCCAGCTGATGGAGGACTTCGGCGTTCTGACCAAGGTGGAGATGGAGAGCCGCTACGAAGTTGAGATGGAGCATTACTCCAAGATCATCAACATTGAGGCCCTGACCATGCTGGAGATGGCCCGCAAGCAGCTGCTGCCCGCCGTCAATGCCTACATGAGCGAAGTTGCCAATACCGCCGCTTCCAAGCTGGCTGTCAGCGAGGCCATCAGCGTCCGCAGTGAGACCAAGACTCTGACCCGTCTGTCCACCGATGCCGATGCCATGAGCGATGCCATTGACGCACTGCAGACCGCTGTGGATGCCGCCGAAGCCATGACCGACGAAAGTGCCAAGGCCGTTTCCTTCCACGATGACGTTCTGCCCAAGATGGACGCCCTGCGTGCTGCGGCAGATGATGCCGAGACGGTCTGCGGCGAGGACTACTGGCCTCTGCCCAGTTACAGCAAGATGCTCTACTACGTCTGATCCTGAATCAAGCATCGATAGGCTGTAAATTTTAAGCGCCATTCCCCTTTTCCTATTTCTTACACCAGCCTGAAGACCTGCCCCCGTTCCGGAGGCAGGCCTTTGGGCGTTTTTTAAGAACGCACACGGAACCGCCGTTTGTGCGTCCCCGTACCGGAACGCCGCCTCTGCGGCTTGGAGGGAAGATCTATGAGTTACACCACACAGCAGGACATCCTTGATTTTGTGGAGGACAACAACGTCAAATTTGTCCGCTTTGCCTTCTGCGATATCTTTGGCACCCAGAAAAACATTGCCGTGCTGGCCAGCGACCTGCCCAAAGCGCTGGAAGACGGCGTTTGCTTTGACGGCAGCTCCATTGCCGGTTTTATGAAAGTGGAGGAAAGCGACCTTGTGCTGCGGCCCGACCTTTCCACCGTGACCATCCTGCCCTGGCGCCCCACCGAGGGCCGGGTGATGCAGTTCTTCTGCGATGTGGAGACCCCGGACGGCGAACCCTTTGGCGGCAACTGCCGCGGCTTTCTGCGCCAGGTGAGCCGCCGCTTCAAAAAGCTGGGCCTTGTCTGCAATGTAGGCGCCGAGTGCGAGTTCTATCTGTTTGAGAACGATGACCGCGGCCGCCCCACCCGCATCCCCATCGATTTTGGCGGCTACTTTGATGTGGCACCTCTGGACGCCGGCGAAAACCTGCGCCGGGATATCTGCCTGACCATGGAGCAGATGGGCATGAGCCCCCAGCACAGCCACCACGAGAGCGGCCACGGCCAGAACGAGATCGACTGCCACCACGCAGGCCCGCTCAAGACCGCCGACAATGTGATGATGTTCAAGCAGATCGTGCGGGCCATTGCCATGCGCAACGGCATCCATGCCAGCTTCCTGCCCAAGCCCCTGCCGGATCAGGCAGGCAGCGGCCTGCACATCAATCTTTCGCTCTATATGGACGGCCGCAACCTGTTTGAGGGCGACATTGCCCCGGACAGCATTGCCGGCAGCTTTATGGCCGGTGTGCTGGCCCACAGCCGGGAGCTGACCGTGTTCACCAATCCCCTGCCCAACAGCTACCAGCGCTTTGGCTGCGACGAAGCGCCCCG
The DNA here is from genome assembly GCA_963612415.1 of bacterium. GTDB lineage: Bacteria > Bacillota > Clostridia > Oscillospirales > Ruminococcaceae > Faecalibacterium. The sequence goes on from CAVDVT010000097.1 coordinate 4,970, forward strand.
CTATGTGAGCTGGAGCCGCCAGAACCGCAGCCAGCTGGTGCGCATCCCGCAGGTCAAGGGGGACAACTGCCGGATGGAGCTGCGCAGCCCGGACCCCGCCTGCAACCCCTACCTGGCCATTGGGCTGGTGCTGGCCGCCGGTCTGGATGGCATCGAGAACCGGATGCTCCTGCCTGCCCCCATCAACAAGAACCTGTTCCACCCCTCGGAGGCCGAGGGCCTTGGCCTGAACATTCTGCCTTCCAGTCTGGAAGAAGCTGTGCAGGCCGCACAGGAGAGCGAGTTTTTGCGCCGTGTCCTGCCGGAAGCCCTTTCGCACCGGTATTACGAGGAAGAACTCAAGCGCTGCGCCGCCCTGAAGGCTGCTGCCGACCCGGCGGAATATGAGCGCATCCATTACTTCAACGCCATCTGACCCCTGCTGAAACAAGAGTGTAGGAGAAAGGAGCGAAGAAAATGGGACGCGCACTGATCGTCAGCGCCGGTGCAAGCTCCAATGAGTATCTGTCGGCCCGGCTGACCGAACTGGGTTACCCCCGGCCTCTGATCGTACCCAGCGGCGCAGAGGCCCGGCGCAGGATGCTGGAATCGGATTTTGAACTTATCGTGGTCAACGCCCCCCTGCCGGATGAATTTGGTCACGAGCTGTGTTCCGACGCCGTGGCAAAAACCAATGCAGGCGTTGTGCTTCTGGTAAAGGCTGCCGCCGCAGAGCAGCTGCTTGCCCCCATGAGCGAGCAGGGTGTGCTGCTGCTCTGCAAGCCGTTTTCCAATACGCTGTTCATCCAGGTGATCCGCATTGCATCGGCCAGCAACCACCGCCTGCTGCTTCTGCGGCAGGAGAATGCCCGGATGCAGGAAAAGATCGCCCAGATCCGCCTGGTCAGCCATGCAAAGTGCTGTCTGGTGGAGCGGGAAAAGATGAGCGAAGCCGAGGCGCACCGCACCATTGAGAAGCGCGCCATGGACACCCGACGCAGCCGCGCAGAAATTGCGCAGGAAATCCTTGATTCTTATGAAGATCAGGATTATAATTCTGAGTTGTAGTTTTGTTCCGGATGCAGGCGCATCCGTATCGGGAAAGAAGATCGAAAAATTAGAGGAGGACTGAAACAATGGCAAAATTCATTTTTGTGACCGGCGGCGTCGTCTCCGGCCTGGGCAAGGGCATCACGGCCGCATCTCTGGG
>CAVDVT010000098.1:0-6150 GCA_963612415.1 bacterium
GCTCTGCCAGGGCAAGGCCGAGGCCGGTGCCCTCGCCGGTCTTTTTGGTGGTGAAAAAGGGCTCAAAAATGTGCTGCAGCGTCTCTTTGTCCATGCCGGAACCGGTGTCCGAAATGCGGATGCGGACGTAGCTGGGCCAGTCCTGCGGGATCTTTTCGTCCGGGAAGCGGAGCAGCAGCTCGCCCCGGCTCACCACGTCGGCGCACAGGCTCAGGGTGCCCGGGTTGTTTCCAATGGCGTGGATGGCGTTGATGCAGATGTTCAGCAGCACCTGCTGCAGCTGGGTCGCGTTGCCCAGCACGTCCTCGCCATTCAGTGTCACCGTTTCTTCGATCTGCACCTGTTTGGGGCAGTTGGTCTCAGCCAGCTTCCGGGTGCGGCTGAGCAGGGTCTGCACGGACACGGCGTCGTAAACGGTCTCCACATTCCTGCGGCTCATGGCCGAGATCTGCTTGACCACATCCCGGGCCTTCTCCGCCGCTTCGCTGATCTCCAGCGCATTGTCGTAGATCTCGCTGTCCGGGTCGGCATCGGCCATGATGAGGTCCGCATAGCCTGCAATGGGGGTGAGGAAATTGTTGAACTCGTGGGCAATGCCGCCGGTCAGGGTGCCCATCAGCTGGAGCCGCTGGCCGTGCTGCAAAAATTCCTCGCTCCGGTGCAGTTCTTCCAGCGCCTGATTCACATCCTGCAGGGCGGTGATCTCCACGGCGTTTTCCGTGTTTTTCTTCTGCAGGCGGAAGATCAGGATGGTCAGCAGCACCAGGATGAACGCGATGGAACTGAACATCAGCGCCATTTTCCGGAAGCTTTCGGCCACCGGCTGGTACAGGTCGTCGTAGTCCACCACGGCGCTCACGATCCAGAAGCTGCTGCCCACCTGCAGCTGGCGGTATGCGCTGATCTTATGCACCCGGGGCAGGCTGGGGTCGGTCCACCAGTAGGAGTAGTAGTCCATAATGCCGGAACTCTGGGTCAGCTGGGCTTCCAGCAACTGTTCCAGACTGTTCATGTCCAGGTCGGTCTGGGCATACAGCTTCTGGCGGCCTTCCAGAACGCTGATGCCCCACTGTGCCTTTTCCGGGTGCATGATGATCCGGTTGGAGGCGTTTTTCAGCATGATGTAACCGTTGGTGCCCACCCGCAGGTCGGAGACCAGCTGCCGGTACAGCACGTCGGAGTCGATGACAAGGCAGACGGCCTGATCGCCCACGGGCTGCCGCATCACAAGGTAGTGGTGGTCCCCCTGATGATACTGCCAGTAGCTGATGTCCGAAGTGTAGGTCAGCAGCACATCCCGCACCGGCGTGATGCCGTAGCACCGGTAGATGACATTGCCGTTGCAGTCCTCGATCCACAGGTCGGTCAGGGTGTCGCTGCGGGCCAGCGTGGGCCGGGCAAGGGGATTTTCGTGCAGCTTTTCAGCGGCGGCATCCAGCCGGTCGGCGTATTCTTCCAGCGAGAAGCGGATGCTGTCGGCGGTGCTTTGCACCACAAGCTCCAGCTGCCGGGTCTGGCTGTCGATCAGGGCAGTGCGGTAGTCCTGCCAGGTCACATTGGCGATCAGACCCAGCAGCACCAGCAGCACACCGCCTGCCGCAATGGGCAGCAGCAGGGGCCTGAGCCGCTGTTTCAGCTTCTGCCAATGGGCGGACAGCGTGGTTTTGAAGTTCTGTTTCATGGAACAAGGCTCCTTTCCGGGGAGAAAATGGCCGCAGGGGCGGTGGTCGGCTTGCTCTTGCGGGATAAAAATGTTATACTTTTACCAATCATAAAGTCGAATGACAGGTGTTTGGCAGGAAAAAGGTGTAATCATGGCATATCATGTTCTTATTGTAGACGATGATCCCGCAATTTGCAAATTATTATCCAAAGTTATGGTCAGCAACGAGATGGAACCTCTTGTGGTCAACAGCGGAACGGCCGCACTGGACCTGATCGCCCGGCAGGGGGATACGCTGGACATGATCCTGATGGATATCACGCTGGGGGATATGGAGGGCTTTGACGTCATCCAGACCATCCGGCGCAACGGCGTCACCACGCCGGTCATCATCATCAGCGGCCGGAGCGAAGACTATGACTTCATGTACGGGCTTTCGCTGGGGGCCGACGACTATGTGACCAAGCCCTTCCGCCCCCAGATTTTGGGCGCAAAGGTCAAGGCACTGATCCGCCGCAGCAAGAGCTTCTCGCAGGAGAACAACAGCCAGATCAGCTGCGGGCCCTTCCTGTGCGATACCACCACCATGCGCTTTTACAAGAACAATGTGGAGCTGAACCTCTCGGAAAAGGAGCGCAGCCTGCTGCTGCTCTTTGTCCGCCACCCTCAGCAGGTGTTTACCAAGGATATGATCTACGAGCAGATCTGGGGCAACCTGATCGCTGTGGACGACAACGCCATTATGGTCTACATCAACCGCCTGCGCAGCAAGATCGAGGACAACGCCCGTGCCCCGCAGCACATCATCACCATCCGGGGCGTTGGCTACCGGTTCGTGCCGTAAAAAATATTGCTGTTTTGCAAAAAGAAAGGCCAGTCAGCTGCGCGCGGAGCAGCTGGCTGGCCTTTTGGTCTTATGCCGGTATAAAACACAAGACCGTTAAAAGGAGAATCGCATGAACTGAAATACTTTTACGGCCCGGCGGAGGAAGCAAAGCGAGAGAGTCCGTGAAAACGATCCGAAACTGTGATTGGCAAGTCACAGAAGAACCGCCGGGCGCAGCACTCAATCCTCGCGGAAGGAGAAAGGCTTGACTTCGCGCACGACATCCATGATGGTGCCGTCGCGTGCTTCGATGATACCGACCACGCGGTCACCGAACTGGACCTTTTCAGGCTCACCGACGATGGAGTAGGCGATGTCGCGCAGCTCCTCGATGGTCTTCAGAGGCACACAGTCGGCCTTCTGGAGAGCTTCCAGCAGGTCAGGACGGGCGGGGTTGACAGCGACACCGTAATCGGTGACGACGATATCCACGCTCTCGCCCGGGGTGGTCACGGTGGTGACATCGGTGCAGACAGCCGGGATACGGCCCTGCAGCAGGGGCACGATGACGATGGTGCATTTTGCGCCCTGTGCAGTATCGGGATGGCCGCCCTGTGCGCCGGTGATGACGCCGTCAGAGCCGACGACCACGTTGCAGTTGAAGTGGGTGTCCACTTCCAGAGCAGCCAGAATGACGTAGTCCAGTTTATTGACAAAGGCGCCCTTGTTCATGGGGTTGGCGTAAGCGCCTGCGGAAATGCGGTGATGGTTGGGGTTCTTGACGTTGTTCACAGCGTCAAGGTCGAAGTCCTGAGTATCCAGCAGCACACGGACCATGCCGTTGTCCAGCAGGTCACACATGGGCTTGGTCAGACCGCCGACGCCAAAGCCCATCTTGATGTTCCGCTCCTTCATGATCTGGGTCAGGGAGATGGTGGAAGCGATGGAAGCGCCGCCGACACCGGTCTGGTAGGAGAAGCCATCCTTGAAGTAGGGGGTGTTGGCCACGACCTGGGTGCAGTACTCAGCCATCATCAGCTTGCGCTGGTCGGTGGTGGGCTTGGCAGCACCGGTAGCGATCTTTTCAGGAATGCCGATCTGATCCACGACGCAGACGTAATCGACCTTGGTCATGGAGATGTGGGCAGGATAGTTGGGGAAGGGGACCAGGCAGTCAGTAATGGCCACCACGTAGTCGGCCTGGTTGCCGTCCACGTAGGAGTAGCTCAGAACACCGCAGTTGGTCTTGCCGCCAATGCCGCGGCAGTTGCCGTACTCGTCGCAGGTGGGAGCGCCGATGAAGGCGATGTCCACATGGGTCTCGCCGGTGACCAGGGCGCGCACACGGCCGCCGTGGCTGCGCATGGTAGCCAGACCCTTCAGCTTGCCGTGGCTGATGGCTTCGCCGATCTTGCCACGGACGCCGGAGGACTCGATGTTGGTAATGGTGCCGTCCTCGATCATGGGAACCAGATCATCGTGGGCCTTGCCCAGAGAGCTGGCGCTGATGGTGATGTTCTTCAGGCCCATCTTGTGGATCTCTTTCATGACCATGCAGACCACCAGGTCGCCGTCACGGAAGTGGTGGTGGAAGGAAACGGTCATGCCGTCGTGTGCGTTGCACTTGACCAGAGCTTCGTGGATGTCCTTGACCATCTTGTCGTGGTCGTGATTCATCACGGGCGTGACCATGGGGCCAGCCTTCTTGAAGGGCTTGCCGTCCTTATAATAGTTGCCCTGAAAGACCTCTTTGCCGGTCTGCTTCAGGATTTCTTCAGGAATGTCTCTGCCGACAGCGTTGATCATAATTACAAGTCCCCCTTATACACGCCGGATGCCTTTGCCAGATCGATGGTGCGCTTTGCACCGTCGTAGAAGGCGATGTCGATCATCTTGCCATCCACGGTGAACACGCCGATGCCCAGTGCCTTCTTGGAGTCGATCTCCTTGACGACCTTTTCTGCAAAGATGATGTCCTTCTGGGTCGGGGTGAAGATCTCATGCACGATGGGGATTTGACGCGGGTTGATGATGGACTTGCCGTCAAAGCCCATCAGGTGGATGGTCTCAACGTCCTGACGGAAGCCGTCCATGTTCTTCAGGTCAGTGTACACCGTATCAAAGCACTGCACACCGGCTGCACGGGCAGCAATGATCATGTTCTGGCGGGCGCCCATCAGCTCCACGCCGGTGCCGGTGATGTGGGTCTGCAGGTCCTTGGTGTAGTCGCCGCCGGACAGTGCAATGCCGAACAGACGCTCGGAAGCTTCGCAGATGTCCAGTGCGCGCATGATGCCGCGGGCAGACTCCAGAGCGGCGATGATCAGCACATCACCCTCAGGACGGCCGTAGGTCTTTTCATCCTCGGCAATGGCGTCGGCCACGACCAGCACATCCTTGGGGCTCTCGGTCTTGGGGATACGGATGGCGTCACAGCCGCCGGCCACGGCAGCGCGGATATCCTCGCGCCAGTAGGGGGTGTCCAGACCATTGATACGGACCACGCGCTCACAGCCGTGGTAATCAATGGTGCGCAGGGCGTGGTACAGGCTGAAGCGTGCCACATCCTTCTGGTTCTCGGCCACAGCGTCCTCAAGGTCCAGCATGATGGAGTCGGGCTTGTAGATGTAAGGGTCCTTGATCAGGCCGGGCTTCTGCGCATTCAGGAACATCATGGTGCGGCGCAGGCGCTTCTTGTTGGGATTATTCATCGAATGGCACCTCCCCAAGGCAGATTCTCATACTGTTCAACGGAACGATAGACCGCGCCTTCGATGCGGGCCTTCAGGGTGCAGTCCAGTGCGCCCTTGTCCACAATGGTAATGCGGACATTGTCGATGTCCAGGTTCTTCAGGGTCTCCAGAGCCACCTTGCGGATCTGGTTGCCATACTGGTTGATGACAGAGCTTTCCAGCGAGAAATCGACCTTGCCTTCGCCGGGCTCAACGGTCACCATGCAGTCGCTGGATTCCAGAGTGCCAGCAGTGGCTGCTTTCTTGATCTCCATGCTTTTTCCTCCTTGGATGCCATTTACACTTCTTGTTTATACCGTTCGGCGGCCCTTGATCCATGGCCGCTCCTGATGGTTTTATGATAACGCGGAATTCTTACAAGAAGCATACCGTTCGCCTTAATATTCGTTAAGAATGCCAAAAAATATCTTGTACACAACAAAAACTGGGTACAATCTCCAAAAAATCGGGTGTTTTCCCGCGCTGCCCTCCTTTCCGGCTTGTTGTTCTGCTTTCAGTTTACTTCAAATGGAACCATTTGTTAAATTGCTTGTTTTGATGCTTTGCCATGAAAAAAGAGAATGATACGGACGGGCAGGCCCGGTTTCTTAAGAAATGCTAAGAAAAAATTCATGGAAAAACCAAAACCTGGCTGGTATACTGAAACTGACAATGACCCAAAGGAGAGATCGACCATGGCAGAACAGACGATCCTGATCGCGGAAGATGACCCGGATATCCGGGATGGTGTGCGCATTTTGCTTTCCGGCGAGGGATACCATATTATAGAGGCAGAAAACGGGACCCGGGCACTGGAGGTGTTCTGCCCGGAAGTGGATCTTGTGATCCTGGACATTATGATGCCGGGCATGAGCGGGCTGCGGGTGTGCGAGGAACTGCGCAAAAAATCCACGGTGCCCATTTTGTTC
>CAVDVT010000099.1:0-6092 GCA_963612415.1 bacterium
CCTGTACATGCTGCTGACCGATGTACCCAAGGAGGAAAGCGTGGTCATCTGCACCGGCCGCTACGCCTCCGAGGTGCTGAGCGACGGCTTTGAGATCCAGCCCGCCGCCGACGGCAGCTGGACCCTGCCCGGTGTGGTGAGCCGCAAAAAGCAGTTCATCCCCGCCATGATGAGCGCCTATCAGGAGCTGTAAGAACCATACAAACACGAAGCCCCCCGGAGTCCTGCATTCCGGGGGGCTGTTGTGTTTGGTAAGGGAGCGTCAGGAAGTGATCTTCAAAGGGGAGTTATCGGTCCAGATGGTGCCATCCAAAAGCTTTGTTACGGCCAGCGTGCCGTTCACGGCGACCCGTGCGGGGTCAAGGGCGTAAAAATCGCTCTCGCGCAGGTTTTCCGGGTCGGCAGAAGGGGAGATGCCCACCACGCACACCCAGTGCCCGTAGGTGCTGCTGGTGGCGATGTGGGGGTAATTGACCTCGTTCCAGCCGGAGCCGGAAAGATGATATTCATAGCTCGTCACGCGGTTCGTATGTTTGGACACACCGCTGACGGTGGTGTTTTTCAGGTGAACGATCACCGGGCGTCCGGCCTGCAGCTCCTCATAAAGGCGGGTCAGGCAGTCGGACAGGGAGCCGTTGTAGGTGTAGTACCCGGCGGCAGACCATACCGCGCCGTTGGACCACATCCCGCTGCCGGAGCAGGTCTTGCCGTCCAGAATGGTGCGGGCATAGCGCAGTGCATACCAGCTGCACCGGCCGGAGGTCTGGTTGCCGATGGAAACGATCTGCTGGCTGTCAAATGACAGCAGCGTGATCCCGTTCACATCCTGCAGCTGTGCCGCCGCTGCCCGGGGGGCAAAAAGCCCCAGCAGGGCCAGCAGCAGAGCCGCTGCAAAAAGCCGCAGGTCGATGCGCAGGGAACCGTGTTGCATGGGGGAGGACTCCTTTTCCGTTTTCAGGAACGGCGTCGGGCGGTTCCCATTGCCCCCAGTGTAGCACCAAAACGTGGTAGAATTGTGTAATTTCAGGAAAGAAATTCCGCAGATTTGTCCCTTTCTGGGTAAATTGGCGGAAAAATGTTGACAAATGCCGCTTTTCTGTGCTAAAATCGGCCCAGTTAAGGGAGCGCCTTGCAGGCCGACAGACCATTGGTATGGGTTTGTCGGCCTGTTCTTTTTTACGTCTTTTTGTGACAAAACCGGCTGCTTGTGGTACAATAAAAAATAGACTTTACAAAGAGAAAGGAACCTTTGGATGCAGCTGTTTGAACTGGTCAGCCCGCGGTTGTTCCGCCCATTGGCGGGGCCCAACCGGGCCTTTTATGCGGAGCTGCTGCTCCTGCTGTGGGAGGAGTGCCGCCACACGGCCGATTACTCCATTTCCCGGGCAGAGGCGGTGAGCCGGGCGGAAGATTACTTTGCGGCGCTGGCAAAACCGCTGGCACTGGATGCCGACGATGCGGGCGACGAGGCTGAGCAGCCCACCCGGGACCCCCATACGCTGGCACTGGGTTTTCTGCTGCGGCTGCGCCGCACCGGCTGGCTGGAAGAACAGCCCGGCAGCTATGAGGAAGAACCCACCCTGGCCTTTGTGCCGGAGGTCACCCCGCTGCTGGAAGCTCTGGAGGAGATCCTGAACCCGCGGGTGGTCACCTACACCGGCAAGCTGTACAAGGCCTGGCAGCTGCTGCGCGGCATCGGGGAGGAAAAGTGCCCCTATGAAAATGTGCTGCGGGAGGTGGCGTCGGATCTGGACGCGCTGAACCGCTCGCTGCGGGCGCTGAACGCTTCCATCGGCCACTACATCGACCGGCTCACCCGCAACCGCACCCCGCAGGAGGTGCTGGAACTGTTTGACCAGTATGAGGAAAAGGTGGTGGCGGCCGCCTACCACCGCTTCAAGACCAGCGACAATCTGTTTAACTACCGCGCCTATCTGGAAGAAGGGCTGGACGACTGCGAGGCAAACTATCTGCCCCAGCTGGCGCTGGATTACGCCCGGGTGGAGCGCTGTGCCCCCAACGAGGCTGCCCCGGCGGTGCGGGCCCTGCTCCAGAAGCAGCGGGATGCGCTGGAAGAAATGAGCAGCCTGATGCGCCAGATCGACGCCAGCCACATCCGCTACCGCAAGCGGGCCGTGCAGCGGGCGCAGTTTTTGCTGCTGAGTGACCGCTCGGCACAGGGCAGCGTCACCGCGCTGCTCCGCCGCTATGCCGAGGAGGTCAAAACGCCCGACCAGCTGTTTGAAACGGACGACGGCCCGGTGGCCGCACACCTGAAGCTCTGGCCGGCGGCGGTGTTCGGGGAAAAATTCCTCTATCCGCCCGCCGCGCCCCGCAGCGAAGCTCCGCTGGCCCCGGTGCAGCCCGCCCAGCTTGACCCGGAACAGCTGCGCAAAGAGCAGCAGCTGCTGCTGGATTACGCCCGGATGGCTGTAACGGAGGAAAACGTGGGCCTGCTGGCCCGGCAGGCCCTTGCGGCCCGCAGTCAGGTGGCCGCCTCCACACTGGCGGAGGAATACCCCCGCGATTTTGCCCGCATCATCGGCCTGCACACCTATTCGCAGTCGCCGCGGCGGGAATACGACATCACCCTTACCGGAACCTGGGTCGAACGGGGCGGCTTCCGGTTTGAAGAATTTATTCTGACACCCCGCAGGGAGGAAGCTGACCATGGCCGAACCGAATAAACTGCTGGAAGAAACCGCAAACTACCTGCTCAACCACTGCTTTGTGCTGGGCGGCGTGGAAGATCAGCGTTCAAAATATCTCTATGTGCAGGACCACCTGCCCGAGGTGCGGGCCGTGTTTGCGCCGCTGGGGTACACCGTGCTGCTTTACCCGGCCCCTTTGCAGGCGGCGGCACTGGTCAATGAGCATGAGGGCAGTCAGGCCCGGCTGCTGAAGTACGAGAGCATCCTGCTGCTGGTGCTGCGCCTGCTCTACCTGCAAAAGCGGGAGAGCCTGGCCGCCAGCGCCGATCAGGTGCTGGTGACTGTGGAGGAAGTGCAGACCGAGCTGCAGAAGATGAATCTGCCCCGCAGGCTGGACCAGCTCACGCTGGAAAAGCTGCTGCGCACCCTGCGCCGGTACAACCTGGCCCGCCCTGTGGGGCGGCTGACCGGGCTGGACAGCCGGATCGAGGTGTTTCCCACCGTGCTGCTGGCGCTGCCGGATGCCGACCTTGCGGATGCTGCCGCCGAGAGCAGCCGCACCCGCACCGAGCTGGGCCTGTATGAGCGGCCTGAGGGTGAGACTGGCGGGGAGGAAGAAGAATGATCGAATTAAAGCGCCTGAAACTTATCAACTGGCACAACTTTGAGAATGTGACCTTTGACTGTGCCCGGCTGACCTATATGATCGGCGTCAATGCGGTGGGCAAGACCACCATTCTGGACGCCATCCGCTACTGCCTGACCACCAACCGCAACTTCAATGCCCTGGGCAATAAAAAGAGCGGCCGCACCCTGCAGGGTTCTGTCCACGCCAAGCAGCGCGGCGAGAACGCCTACCGCCGCCCGGGCCGCACGGTGGCCTACATCGGTGCCGAGTTCTGGGACACGGTCAAGCGGACGAACTTCGTCATTGCTGTCCGGGTGGAGTCGGAGGGCCCCATGCAGGAGCTGCACCCCGGCGACCAGACCTGGTATATCTCGGAGGACGGCATCACGCTGGAAAAGCTGCCCTTCATCGACCCGCGCACCGGCGCCCCCAGCGCCAAGGAGGACTTCAAGCCCGCCGTGGGCCGTCTTTCTTACACCCGCAGCCCCAGCGAAGCCCGGGACCGCATCTGCCGTGCGCTGGGCATTGGCCGGGCGTCCAGCCCGCTGGGCAAAAAGTTCAATGAAGTGTTCCAGATGGGCACCAGCATGGACGAGATCCCCAACTTCCGGGAGTTTCTCTACCAGTACATCCTGCCCCAGCCGGAGTTGGATCTGGAAGCGCTGCAGGGCGACCGCGTAGAGCTGGAAAACCTGCACGCCGTGCTGGCCGAGGCTCAGACCCGCGCCGCAGCGCTGGAACAGATCGTGGAATACGGCCGGGAAGCGGCTTCCCGGGAGACCGACGCCCTTGTGAACCGGGGTGCAGCCCTGCTGGCCCGCGCCGCAGCGGACGCCGGGGAGGATGCGGCCTGGCAGGAGCATCTGGATGCCGGACGCCGCCAGCTGGCTCAGCTGAATGCGGACTACGAGACCGCCAAGAATGCCGAGGCCGAAGCCCGGCGGGCCTATCTGGCTGCCCACGGGGCCGCCAGCGCCAGCGGCGAGGGCCGCGCACTGGATGCCCTGACTGAGGAGCTGGCCCGCAAAAAGAGTGCGCTGGATGCCGCCGCCCGGAAGCGGGATGGGCTGGAACAGACGGCAGATGCCGTGACCAGCCTGCTGACCCAGCTGAATCGCAGCGGTTTTGCGGTGGAAAAAGCCCTCTGGCCCCAGAGCCTGACGGCGGACACCCTGCCCGCTTTGACCGAGGCTTTGTCCGGACTGGAAAAACCGCTGGAAGAAAGCTATTTTGCAGCCCGTCAGGCGGCGGCAGACCTTGCCCGGGAACAGGGAAATGCCCGTGCCGAGCTGGATGCCGTGTCCGGCGGCAAGTGGGTCTACCCCCATGGCGACGCCGCCACCAAAGTGCGGGACGCTGTGAATGCCGAGCTGAAAAGCCGGGGCATGGCGCCCGATGCCAAGATCTTCTGTGAGCTGCTGACCGTGGCCGACGAGAGCTGGCAGGACTGCGTGGAAGCCTGTCTGGGTGACCGCCGGTTCGATATCCTGGTGCCGCCTGCTCACTATGCCGCCGCCAAGAGCGCCTTTGTGGCGCTGGGCGACCGGGTGGGGCCCATCAGCCTGCTGGATACCCCGGGCATCCGCAAGGCCAACCGCCATGCAGAGACGGCCCCTGCCGACAGCCTTGCCGCGCAGGTCACCAGCGAGAACCCGCTGGCGGCCCAGTATGCCGACACCATCCTGCGGCGGATCGTCTGCTGCGATACCCCCGATACGCTGGAAAATTACCCCGACAGCGCCACCCGCGACCTGCTGCGGCACCACCCCTTCCGGCTGGAACGGCTGCGCCGCCCCCAGCGGTACATCGGCCTGGACGCCCGCAAAGAGCGGGCCGGTGCATTGGAAGCCCGTCTGACCGAGCTTTCGGAGCGCCGCCGCGAGGCTGCTCAGACCGAAAAGACCCTGAAAGCGGCTTACGATCAGTATCAGAATATCCTGCGGGGCCGTGCGCTGGAACAGTTGGTCGATCTCTGGGCCAGCCGTGCCGCGCTGGATGCCGCCCGGGCCGACTACGCCGCACAGGAGCAGAAACTGGCCGACTGCCGCGAGAACCCGATGCTGCAGGAACTCTACCGGGAGGAAGAAGCCCGCGAGGCCGCGTGGGAAGCGGCCCGCAAAGCTGTGGAGCAGGTGGGCGGCGATATCCGCGTCTGCGAAAAGCAGATCGCATCCTGTGAAGCTGAGCAGAAAAAGGCTGTGGATACAGCAAAGCAGAGCGGGGAAGCGGCGGAAGGCTTCTTTACGGCCCACCCGCTGCTGGAGCCGCTGGCGCAGGAGCGTAAAAAGAGCCTGACGACCGGCGGGCGCACCGCCCGGGCTGCCGCACAGGCCGCTGAAAAGGCGCAGGCCAAGCTGGACGATGTCCTGCAGGCTTACCTGACCAATACACTGGAACCGGCCCAGAAGGATTACAACGAGCGCTATGTCTGCGACTATCCGCTGGGCCTTGCCGGGGTGGAGCAGTACCGCGCCCAGCACGAAAACCTTGTCCGGATCGATCTGGAGCGGTATGCCGCCCGGCTGGAACAGGCCCAGCGGGACTGCAAAGACCGCTTCCGCAAGGATATCCTGTTCCGGATGAAGGACGATATCTTCAATGCCCGCCGCCAGTTCCGGGAGCTGAACAAGGTCATGGAACAGCTGACCTACGGCGAAGAGGTCTACCGTTTTGAGCTGGAACCCAGCCGCGACCCGCAGCTGGCTGCATTCTACCAGGTCATTGTGGACAAAGGCAACCAGCAGATGACCGACGGCGATTCGCTGGACAACCTTGCCGCCACCGCAGACCCCGTGTACGAGCGGCAGGTGGAC
>CAVDVT010000100.1:0-6074 GCA_963612415.1 bacterium
ACTTCAAGACCCACTACTACGGCGGCATCCGCAAGTATCAGTGGGGAACCATGCCCCTGTCCATCCACGGTGTGTTCACCCGTGACGACGGCACTACCCTCACGGTGCGGGTGGGCGAAGATGAGAACGACCCCGTCTTCTGCATCACCGACCTGCTGCCTCATCTGGGTGCTGAGCAGAATGCCCGCCCCCTGAAGGACGGCATCAAGGCTGAGGAGCTGAACATCCTCATTGGTTCCGACGCTGTCGAGGACGAGAACGTCAAGGAAGCTGTCAAGCTGAACACCATGATCCTGCTCAACGAGAAGTATGGCATCACCGAGAAGGAGTTCATGCGCGCTGAGATCGAGATCACCCCGGCCTACAAGAGCCGTGACGTGGGCTTCGACCGCTCCATGGTGGGCGGCTACGGCCACGATGACCGTGTGGATGCTTACCCCGCACTGGTGGCTGAGATCGAGACCAAGAACCCGGCTTATACCACCGTCTGTGTGCTGACCGACAAAGAGGAGATCGGCTCCGACGGCGTGACCGGTATGCAGAGCATGTATGCCTTCCACTTTATGCAGGAGCTGTGCCGTGCGGCCGGTCAGGATGACATTCTGGCTTTCCGCCACAGTGTCTGCCTGTCTGCGGACGTGACTGCAGCTTATGATCCTTCCTGGGCCAGCGCTTTTGAGCCCATGAACGGCACCTATGCAGGCCGTGGCGTTGCCATCTTCAAGTACACCGGCGGCGGCAGCAAGGGTTCTGCCAGCGATGCCTGCGCTGAGCTGGTCAGTGACATCACCCGGATGCTGGACAACGGCAATGTTGCCTGGCAGATCGGTGAGCTGGGCCGTCTGGACCTGGGCGGCGGCGGCACCATCGCCAAGTATGTTGCCAACCGCGGCATCCCGGTGCTGGATATCGGTGTGCCCGTGCTGTCCATGCACTCCCCGTTCGAGGTCATTCATAAGAGCGACCTGTACATGGCTTACCGCGCCTTCACCCTGTTCAACAACGCTCAGTAAGCAATTGGATCAAAGCAATGCCCCGGAGAGCTTTTCCGCCCTCCGGGGCATTGTTCGTATTACCCCAGCGGCACCGCCTGTTCCACTGTAAGAAAAACGAATCCCTGATCTTTATACCACTGGATGATATCCGGCAGAGCCTCGGCGGTGGTGCGGGTGGTGGCGCTGTCGTGCATCAGCACGATGCACTGGGTCTGCTCACCGGTCTCCCGCACCACATTGCGGTAAATGGTGCCGGCGCTGGGCTTGCCGCCCACAGCATCCTCAGCGCAGACATTCCAATCTACATAGGCATAACCCTTTTCAGCACACTGTTCCTTCAGCTCTGTCATAAGTCCCCGGCCCCCATACCGGCGGCTGACCGTGTTGGTGCTGCCGCCGGGAAACCGCAGATAATGCAGACTGCCGGTGTTGATGTAAGGTGTGATGCGCTCTTTCAGCAGGTCGATATCCTGCCAATAGGCGCTGGCACTCTGGTAGATGTCGCTGTATTCGTGGGATGCAGAGTGGAGTGCGATCTGGTGCCCGGCGTTTGCAGCTTCTGCAATGAGAGGCAGATACTTTTCGTTGTAGCCGGTGGCCACCACAAAAAAGGTGGCCTTGACCCCGGCGGTGTTCAGCGCCTCCAGCACGGCGGGGGTCGTTTTGCTGGGGCCGTCGTCAAAAGTCAGGCAGACCCATTTTTCGGGCACCGGTGTTTCTGAGGGCGCTGACGGCGGTTCTGACTGCGGAGCAGGGGAGACGAATGCAGTGTCCGGCACTGGGGTCAGGTCGCTTTCCTGACAGCCGATCTCTGCCGCAGGGGCGCTGAGTCTGCCAAGGCCAAACCCGACAGCTCCGCCCAGCAAAAGGAATAACGTTCCACGAAACAAAATCTTCTTGAACCGTGCAAACTGTGAAACCATCCTAAAAACCTCCTTCACAGGTCATTTCTGTGTTTTTAAGCCTGTTACAGGATATGAAACGCGGAAAAATCTATGAAAAATGCTTGACTTTCGGAGGTGGTTATGATACTATATTTGAGCAGTCCGCAACACGGTCTCAAGCCTCAGAGATTCGGGATTGCGTTTTGAATTATGATATGCGAGGGTGGCGGAACTGGCAGACGCGCACGTTTGAGGTGCGTGTGGTTTATCCTTGGGGGTTCGAGTCCCCTCCCTCGCATAAAAGAAAAACCACGAACAATCGTTTGAAAAGACGAAAGTTCGTGGCTTTTTATATCTGTGTATAGGAATCGAAAAGTAGACATGAAAAAAGCCAGCTATCACAGCATATCACGCTGCCATAGCTGGCTTTTTCAGAAAATAAAAGAGGAATAAAAGTTTACATTAAACCGACGCATCCTGCGGTTTGATCTCCACAGTCCGGCCGCCAAGGTTTTCGTAAATGCGGTGGGAAACCGAGAGGACAGTGCGGCCCTCAGAAGCGCGGCGCAGAGCTTCCAGAACGCGCGCTTCGGTCTCGGCGTCCAGATTGGCGGTGATCTCGTCCAGCAGCAGTACTGCCGGGTCTGCGGCGGCAGCACGGGCGATGGACAGCAGCTGCCACTCGCCCTGGGAGAACATCCCGTCGGTGCAGACGGTGCTGTAGCCATCGGGCAGGGTCTGGATGGCGGCATCGATGCCGGCAAGCTTGGCGGCATCTTTTGCCATTGCTTCGGTGATCTGCGGGTCGCCCAGTGTGATCTGCTCCAGCACCGTGCCCGGTACCCGGGAGAAGTGCTGCTCCACACAGCCGATGCAGGTGCGGCGCTCGTGGTCGGTGATGTCAGCCACATTCACGCCGCCAATGGTAACGGTTCCGGCTTCCGGCTGGTACAGGCCCAGCAGAAGCTTGAATACGGTACTCTTTCCGGCGCCTGTCCGGCCGATCAGCGTGACCTGTTCGCCCTGTTTGACGGTCATGGAGAAGTCGCACAGGACCGGTTTTTCGCCATAGCCAAAGGTGATGTGGGAGAGTTCCACATCGCCCCGGGCGGCCGTTTCCCGCTTTCTGGGAAGGGTGCGCTCCGGCTGGTCAAGGAACGCGTCGATCCGCTTGACGCCTGCCATGGCCGACTGGATGGTCTGGATCTCCATGCCCAGACTCTCGATGGGGGCAAAAATGCGGGAGATATAGTTGATGATGGCCACCGAGGTGCCAACGGACATGCCGAACAGGGTCAGGATCTCAGGATTGCCGGAAGCGGAGAGCAGCATCACGATGCCGACCACGGCGGCATTCAGCAGAAGCACCACCGGAGAGTAGATGGCATCGTAGAAATTCGTGCGCTCCATGGCGGCGTAGCTGTCGCCGATGCAGCGGTCATACCGGTGTTCCATGTAGGTCTCCAGACCCAGTGCCCGGATGGTGCGGATGTTGTGCAGGGTCTCCGGCACCTGTCCGGAAACGGCGGCAACGGCCCGGCGGTTGTCCAGCTGGGCGGCCAGCATCCGTTTCTGCACATGGCGGGTGAACACAGTAAACAGCGGCAGCACCAGCAGCAGGATCAGCGCAAGGCCGGGGTTCTCCACGGCAATAACGGCCATGATGGAAAGGATGCGGCAGGCGTCTGCCACCATGCTGATGATGCCGGAGGTGAACAGCGCTTCCACGGTGTCCACATCGCCGGAGAATCGGGCCGCTACCTCGCCGGGGTTCTGGCCTACCAGAGTGCTGGCAGGCAGCTGGGTCAGCTTCTGGGACATCTCAGAGCGCAGGGCATGGGTCATCTTCTGACCGAACAGCACCAGCAGAGACTCCTGTGCAGAGGAGAGGACGCCTTCCAGTGCCAGACTGCCAAAGTAGAGCAGCACCGCCAGAAAAGTCAGCGGGAGGCCTGCGGTCAGCTGGTCGATGATGCGGGCCAGCAGCAGCGGGGGAAGCAGAGAAGCCACCACAGAAGCTGCCACGCACAGGATGGTGCCCACCGTAAGAAGGTGGTGGGACACGGCAGCCATCCGGATGGCTGCAAACACGCCATTTTTACGCCTGTTCTTCATGCTGGTTACCTCCTGTCTGGCTTTCATACAGCTGACGGTACACCGGAACGGAAGCCATCAGCTCCTCATGGGTGCCCACGGTGGTTTTTCCGTCGTCCATAAAGATCACATTCTGCATCTGCGGGAAATGATACAGCCGGTGCGAGATCAGGAACACGACTTTATCTTTTGCATATTCCTGCAGGTTGGCAAACACGGTATCCTCCGTGTTCCGGTCCAGAGCCGAGAACGGGTCGTCCAGGATCAGCACCGGACGGGGATGAGCCAGTGTGCGGGCCAGTGCCAGCCGCTGTGCCTGACCGCCCGAAAGGCGGGTGCCGCTGCTGCCAATGACGGTATCTGCACCATTTTCCATGGCCAGTACCTCGTCTTTCAGGGCGGCGGAAGCAAGCCACGGCATGGCGTCCTGTTCACTGCCGCAGAGGACATTGTTCTGCACCGTGTCGGCACTCAGCTCCGGGTCATGGCCCAGATAGCCGACAGTGGCAGCGATCTGCCGTGGGGTCAGGGCAGAAAACTCTCTGCCGCCGAACCGGGCAGAGCCGCCATAGGGGGCCTCACAGAGGAATACCCGCCCAAAGGTGGATTTTCCGCAGGCGACCGGGCCGGTCACGCCAATGATATCACCGGGGTGGGCCGTGAGGGACAGCCCGGAAAAGATGGGCGTGTCGCCATAGGCAAAGGAGAGGTCTTTCAAGGTCACATCCTCTGCCTGCGGAATGACAAGGGCATCCAGCTGCTCGGGGGTCTTCATCAGCGGTTTGATCCGCTTCCACGAGACTTCGGCTTTCTGCACCGAGTTGAACAGCTTGGCCACCTTGGAGGACTTGACCACCAGTTTGGTAAAGCAGGAGAGAAAGGTGGTAAAGGCGGCAATGTCCCAGGTGTTCCAGCCGGTACCCAGCACATTTTTGGCACCAAACCACAGGATGAACAGGGTGCCGGCTTCCGATGCGGCCAAATACAGCGGGGGCAGGGCCGACTGCCACACATTGTTCCGCACAGCAGTCTTTTCATAGGTATTCAAGGCGTCTTCGTACTTTTCCACACGGGCGTCTTCGCAGCCGTAGATGCGGTACGTCACAGCGTTCTGAGCGCGGTCCAGGGTGGCACTGCTCAGCGCACCCGCCGCTTTCTTATAAGCTGCACCCGCACGCTGTACCGGCTTTTTCATCCAGGCGGCGCAGACATAAGACACCGGGGTGAACAGCAGGCTCAGCAGGGCCAGCCGCCAGTCATACACCAGCAGCATGACGGCATAACCCACCAGCGCCACGCCGGTATCAAACACCTCGGTCGTGAATTTGCGCATTCCTTCCACGCAGTCGTCCACATCGGAGATGGCCTTGGTCATCAGTTCGCCTGCACCCTCTTTTTCCAGCGCGGCGCGGCTCTGACGTACCAGATTGGCATACAGGATACCCTTCATCCGGCGGTTGATGTTGTTGGCAAAGCGGCGGACGTAGAAACGCTTGATAAAACGCGACGACTGCACGATCAGGGTCACAACGATATAAGCCAGCACCAGCATGGCCATTTTGGTGGCAGTTTCGTTTCCGCCAAGAATGTCGGCCAGACACTGGGCCAGCCGTCCCTCAAACCACGGCGTTGCCAGCAGACCGATGTTGTAAACAAGGCCCGAAAGGGTCACAAAGGCCAGCGGCAGCCATTCGATCCGGAAATAGGAGAGGACCCTGTCCGGGCGGAAGTTCTTTTCCTGTTTTGTCATTCGGTTTCACCTCCTGCAGGGGTCCGGAAGTGCGGAAAACCCGCACGGCTTTCGGTTTTGGAGACCGTGTACAGCTTGTTCAGCGAGGCTGCAAACGCAGCCGCTTCTTCTTCTGTCAGCGCAGAGAGCAGGTATTCATAGAACGCCGCCTCGATCTCCGCCTTGGAAGATTTCAGGTTCTCCGCCTTTTCGGTGGGGAACAGCAGCTGGCTGCGCCGGTCATTTGGGGAATCCTGGCGAACAAGGTAGCCTTTTGCCTCCAGGTTTTTTGTCCTGCGCGCAATGGCGGCCTTGTCGGCGTGCAGAAGCTCTGCAAGCGCGGCCTGTGTGCAGCCGGGGTGGTGGCGCAGC
>CAVDVT010000101.1:0-5159 GCA_963612415.1 bacterium
CCCTCACGGAGAGCCAACACTCCCCTGCCCTGTAACGGAGGCTTCCGTCCCAAGCTACTGAGGGAGTCTCACCCCGTTTGCCCGGCCCTCGGCGGCCCACGAAACTCTGCCCCGCTTACCGCCCGTTTTCACCATCCGGGCTCACTGTCGATGCGCTGTGCAGGTTCTCCTCCGCCTCATCGGTTTGATTGCATTATACACTTTGTTTGCGTAAAGTCAAGAGGGAATTTTTCATTTTCTGCGCGGAAAAGATGAAAAAGTTGAACCTCTCCGGCCTTGCGCGCCAAGGCTTGACGTTCCTCTCAAACACGCGTATAGTAGAGGTATTGCGACGAAAGAGGGTGCTTTCCCTGAACGAACAAAATTCCCTTCTGGTGGGGCCGGTGCGCCCGGCGCTTTTGCGGTACGCCCTGCCCATCATCCTGAGCATGGTGGCCACCCAGTTCTATTCGGTGGCCGACACCATGATCATCGGCCTGCGGCTGGACGCCGACGCGCTGGCGGCGGTATCCAACGCATCCACCGTGATGATGATCTTCCTGTTCATCTCCGGCGGCATGGAGCTGGGCGGCGGACTGCTGGCCGCAGCGGGCAAGCCCACGGCCAGCAAGCACGAGATGACCGAGCTGCTCTACAACCTGCTGTTCGTGGACGAGGTGATCGCCCTGCTGCTCACCGGGGTGGGTTGGCTGACCCTGCCCGCGCTGCTGCGGCTCATCCGCACCCCGGCCGAGATCATGGCGCAGGCGGTGCTGTACGGCCGCATTTACCTGCTCGGCCTGCCCTTCCTCATGCCCTACGACCTGTCCAAGGAGTGCGTCATGGGCTGCGGCGACTCCAAGACCCCGCTGCGGGTCATTGTGGCCACCAGCGTGATGAACATCCTGCTGGATCTGGCGCTGGTGGGGCCCTTTGGGGTGGCCGGTGCGGCGGCAGCTACGGCGGCGGCGCAGGGGGCCGGTGCCTGCTACATGGTGTGGTACCTCCGCCGCACCCAGATGGACGCCCCCTTCTCCCCGGCCATGCTCAAGGCAAAGTACGCCAAGGACATCTTCCGGCTCTCGGCCCCCAACAGCCTGCAGCAGGCCAGCGGCACCATCATCACCACGGTGAAGCAGGGCCTGCTCAGCGGGCTGGGCGTGGAGGCCATTGCGGGCTTTTCCTGCGCGGGCAAGCTGTCCAGCCTGTTCATGATGCCAGTGTACGGCTTTGTGCAGTCCACGGTGTTCTTCATTGCCCAGAACACCGCCGCCCTGCAGCCCGGCCGGGTCAAAGAGGGCCTGCGGGAGGGGCGGAAGATCCTGTTTGTCTACTCGCTGGTGGTGGCGGCAGCCTGCATCGGCCTGCGGGAGCCGCTGCTGCGGCTGTTCACCACCGACCCGGCGGCGGCTTCCTACGGCTGCACCATTCTGGCCTTTGAGGGCGCCACCTATATTTTCATAGCCCAGAAGCACCTGTTTGAGGCCCGGCTGCGGGGCGCCCAGAAGATGGGGCTGTATCTGGCCTCCAACCTGGGGCACATCGGCCTGAATCTCTGCGCCTGCCTTCTGCTGGTGCCCCGCATCGGCTTTGCGGGCTTCTGGATCTCCAGCTGGATCAGCGCCCCCATCGGGCTGCTGCTGGCCGCCGCGCTGGCAAAATTCAGCGTAGAAAAATAAAAGCACCCTGCTTGTGCAAGGTGCTTTGATATGGTATACTACAAAAAAATTGACCGCCTACGCGCTTCCCCAAGTCGTACGGTCAATCTCTTTTTGTTGATATTGATCTTGCGTTGGTAAGGAGCTGAGCCGTTTTGCGGGGCCAGCGCCTTTCCATTTGTAGTATAGTCAAATTTCATCGCTTTGTCAAGCAAAACAAGGAGCAACATGGAACCTTTGAAGATCCGAGACATCCCACTGCCCCACCGGGCGGTGTTTGGCCCCATGGCGGGCTTTACCGATGCCCCCGCCCGGCGGCTGATGGCCCAGCACGGCGCGGGCTTTACCGTCAGCGAGATGGTGTCCAGCCGGGCGCTGGTCTACGGCGACCACAAGACCGTGAGCCTGCTCAAGGCTGAGCCCAACGGCGCCCCCTACGGGGTGCAGATCTTTGGCGAGGTGCCCGAGATCATGGGGCAGGCTGCCGCCGCCATTGAGCAATACGATTTCGATTTTCTGGACATCAACATGGGCTGCCCGGCCCCCAAGATCGTTTCCGGCGGGGCAGGCAGCAAGCTGATGCTGGACCCCGACCGCTGCGGCCGCATCGTGGAGGAGGTGGTGCGCAACACCACCCGCCCCGTGACCGTGAAGATGCGCAAGGGCTGGGACGCCGACCATGTCACCGCCGTGGAGTGCGCCAAGGCCTGTGAGCAGGCGGGCGCAGCCCTCATCGCCGTCCACGCCCGCACCCGGGAGCAGATGTACACCCCCGGCATCGACCCCGCCATCATTGCGGCGGTAAAGGATGCCGTGAAGGTGCCGGTGCTGGGCAACGGCGACATCCGCAGCGCGGAGGACGCCGTGAACATGATGCGCCAGACCGGCTGCGACGGCGTGATGATCGCCCGGGCCGCGCTGGGGGACCCCTGGCTGTTTGAACGGGTGAACGCCGCGCTGGAGGGCACCCCGGCCCCCAAGGAGCCCAACCTGCAGGCCCGGATGAACGCTTTGCGCCGTCAGGTGGAGGAGATGGTGGAGCAGAAGGGCGAGTTTGTGGCCATGCCGCAGGCCCGTGCCCAGACCATGCACTACATGAAGGGCCTGAAGGGCGCGGCCAGCCTGCGGCGGTACTGCTGTGAGCTGAGCCACCTTTCGGACCTGGACCGGCTCATCGACGCGGTGTTTGAGCAGCAGCGCAAAGCGGCTGCCGACCCCGACGACGCCCGGGAGGTGCCGTTCCCCTGAGGGCGGCGCGGCTCCATGATACGAAAAGAGGATTTGCCCATGACTGCATTCCATTCTTCGCCCCGGCTGCTGGGGCAGAAACAGGATAAATTCTGGCTCACCGTGGCCCTGTGCGCCCTGACGGCGGCGCTGCTCTTTCTGCCGTTTTATCTGCTGGACGGCGGCTTTTTCCACTATGCAGGCGATTTCAACAGCCAGCAGATCAGCTTTTACCGCTACATGAACGGCTTTCTGAAGGGGTCTGGCTACCCCGCCGGGTACGGCGGCACCGCCAACACCTTCTCCTGGGCCACCGACCTTGGCAGCGGCGCCATGAACGCCTACTCCTTCTACCTGTACGGCTCGCCCTTTTTCTGGTTCTCGCTGCTGTTCCCCCAGAACTGGCTGCCCTACCTCATGGTGCCCCTGCTGGTGCTGAAATTTGCCGTGGCGGGCGGCGGCGCTTACCGCTACCTCCACCGCTACGTCAAAGACCCCAACTTTGCGGTGGTGGGTGCGGCCCTGTACGCCTTTTCGGGCTGGGGGCTGTACAACATCTTCTTCAACCACTTCATCGACGTGCTGGCCCTGTTCCCCTGGATGCTCTGGGCGCTGGACGAGGCCCTGTATGAGGGGCGCCACGGGCTGTTTGCCTTCTGGGTGGCGCTGAACCTGCTCAACAACTACTTCTTCTTCATCGGGCAGGTGGTGTTCCTGGTCATCTACTTTGTCTGCAAGCTCTCCGCCGGGGATATCCGGCTCACGCCCCGGCTGTTCGGCCATCTGGCCTTCGAGAGCCTGCTGGGCGTGGCGCTGGGCTGCGTCATCCTCTGGCCCGCGGTGCTGAGCATCCTGCAGAACCCGCGCACCATCGACCTTTCCTCCGGGTGGGGCTTTTTGACCTACTCCAAGCCCCAGCAGTACCTTGCCATCCTGCTGAGCTGGGTGCTGCCGCCGGACTCCCCCTACATGACCTCGGTGTGGTCCGAGGGCATCATCAAGTGGACCAGCATGACCGCCTACCTGCCCCTGTGCAGTCTGGCCGGTGCGGTGGCCTACTGGCGCACCCGGCAGGGCGACAGCAAAAAGCGGGTGATCGGGGTGTGCATGGTGTTTGCGCTGGTGCCGGTGCTGAACAGCGCCTTCTACGCCCTCAATTCCAGCTACTACGCCCGGTGGTTCTATATGCCGGTGCTGATCCTGGCTGCCATGACCGTGGCCGCCTGGGAAGACCCCGCCGCCGACCTGCTGCGCCCCACCCGGAGCGTGGCGTGGGCGATGATCGCCACGCTGGCCTTTGCGCTGGTGCCCGTGCAGGACAGCTCCACCGGCAGCTGGAGCCTTGGCGTGCTGCAGAACCCGGGCCAGTACGCCGCCGTGCTGGGCTTTGGTCTGGCCGGGCTGGCCGTATACGCCTTTATCTGTGAGCGGTGGCGGGGCAAAAAGGTGTTTGCCCGGCGGCTGCTGGCGGGCATCCTGGCTTTCAGCTGCCTGTTCGGCATCGTCCACATCGGCATTGGCAAGTTTGGCCAGTGGAACACCGACAGCGACCTTGTGGAGCAGTACACCAACGCCCTTGCCCTGAAAAACGACCTGCCCGAGGGCGACTGGCGCATTGACACCTACAAGACCCACGACAATCTGGGCCTGTGGCTGGACAAGAGCTGCCTGCAATACTTTGGCAGCACCGCCGCCCCCAGCATCCTCAGCTTTTACCCGGCACTGGGGGTCAAGCGGGACGTGCGCAGCGAGCCCGACCTTTCCAACTACGCCCTGCGGGGGCTGCTCAGCGTCAAGTATCTGCTGACCACCCCGGAGCATCAGGCGGAGTTCTTTGCGGAGTCCGACCTCGGGTGGGAATACTACGCCGAGCGGGACGGCTACCTGCTGTACGAGAACACCAACTATGTGCCCATGGGCTTTGCCTACGACTACTACCTCACCGAGAGCGAGTACGAGGAGACCATCACCGTCACCCGCTCCAACCTGCTGATGCGGGCGCTGGTGCTTTCTGACGAGGACGCCGTGGCCTACGGCCAGTACCTCAGGCCCCTGCCCAGCGCGGAGCTGAACGACCTGACCTACGACCGCTACGTGCAGGACTGCGCCGACCGCCGTGCCGCCGCCTGCACCGCGTTCCAGATGACCAGCTCCGGCTTCCACGCCGAGGCTTCGCTGCAAAAGCCCACCCTGATGTTCTTCTCGGTGCCCTACGACGACGGCTTTACGGCCTACGTCAACGGGCAGACCACCGACATCCTGCGGGTGGACGAGGGCCTGATGGCCGTCCTCTGC
>CAVDVT010000101.1:5193-6065 GCA_963612415.1 bacterium
CCCGCTGGCAGCGTGGACATCGACTTTGTCTACCAGCCCGACGGCAGCCGTCTGGGCAACGCCGTAACGCTGGCAGCCATCCCGGTGTTCGTGGCATACACCGCCTTCTTCCAGTGGAAAAAGCGCAGAGCCCGCAGACACTGAACCCCCAGCGCCGTGCTTGACAAATGGGCGCAGAACCGGTATACTATTGGTTACTGGTGCGCCATCGCCAAGCGGTAAGGCAGGGGACTTTGACTCCCCCATCGTAGGTTCGACTCCTGCTGGCGCAACTGTGCCCCCACCCGGGTCTCCGGGCGGGGGCTTTGTTGTTGTATAGAGCCGTTCCCCCTATGACCCATTCTTACAGCTCTATTAGCTCTGTACAAGAAAAACCACTTCTTCAACAGAGGCCGCTCTGCCCTGTACAGAGCTGACCTCTGTTCGGTTTTTTATCTTGCTATCGTTAAAATAATCTTAAATAGAGGTCTTAGGAAGGGTCATTGGAGTTCCAGCTCTGTTTCAGGATGTCCGCTTTGATGGCATCCAAATCCATCTCCGGGCGGAACCAGTAGAACTTGCGCTCCAAGTTCCTGCCCAGTCGGAGCGTTTTCAGTTTCAGGGTATCCCGGGCCTTGCGCAGGGTGTAATCCGAAAACCCCCGTGTTTCACACAGGCGGTAGGCCTGGGGCACATCCACCCAGCCCACCGGGCCAATGAGGTCGTCCAGTGCCCGGGTGGCCTCGTCCAGGGTGGGGGCGGCATAGCGGCGGCCGCCGGAGCCGGAGCCTGCCGTGGTGCCAAGGATGCGGTCGGCAGAAAGGCTGCAGGCCCCCGCATACGTCACCGTGCCCCCGGCCCCGATGCGGTAGCGCTGGCTGGGGCCGGGCTCG
>CAVDVT010000102.1:0-1977 GCA_963612415.1 bacterium
CCGGAGTACAGCACATTGGCGAAGGCCGCGATTTCAGCCCCGTCATCCAGAAAGCGCTGGAACTGGGCGGCTACCAGGAAGATACCCTGATCCCCGGCATGAACGGCGGAAAGAGCGTTGTGACCGGGTTTGCCCGTCACGCGGTGCTGGAACACGCCGGGGAGATCGTGCAGGCCGTGAAGGAGGGAAAGATCCGGCACTTCTTCTTGGTAGGCGGCTGCGACGGCACACGGCCTTCCCGCCGTTACTACACCGAATTTGCCAAACTCACCCCGCCGGACACCGTCCTTCTGACGCTGGCCTGCGGCAAGTTCCGGCTGAACGACCTGCCCCTTGGCACCGTGGCCGGGCTGCCGCGCATCCTGGATGTGGGCCAGTGCAACGACGCATACAGCGCAGTGCGCATTGCACTGGCGCTGGCCGATGCCTTTGGCTGCAGCGTGAATGAGCTTCCCCTTTCGCTGGTGCTGTGCTGGTTTGAGCAGAAGGCCGTCTGCATCCTCATTGCCCTGCTGGCACTGGGCATCCGGGACATCCGGCTTGGCCCTACCCTGCCCGCCTTTCTTTCGCCGGGCGTGGTGCAGGAACTGCAGCGCCGCTATGCCCTGAAAACCATTACCACCCCGGAAGAAGACCTGAAGGCAATTTTAGGGCGGAGATGAATTTTGTTCACCCATCCATCAAACCGCACAAGACCGGCTGATTTTGGTTTGTCAAGTTTGGTGCAGCTGTCACTTGAAGAATCTTCAGCATCCGTTATAATATAAAGCAACGGAACAAAGGCGTTCCAGAAGGGTATTGTATGCCCTTCTGGGGCGCTTTTTTGTTTTTCCGGTTACGTGGATACCGCTGCGGATTGTGCCGCAGCCCAGAGGATTTCTGAAATAAGGATGGGAAAGGCAATGGAAAATTTCACGGAAAACGCCACGCCTCTTGGCCTGTATGACCCCCAGTTTGAGCATGATGCCTGCGGCATCGGTGCCGTGGTGGACATCAAGGGCCGCAAGAGCCACCAGACTGTCAGCGATGCGCTGTCCATTGTGGAGCGGCTGGAACACCGCGCCGGCAAGGATGCCGAGGGCAAGACCGGTGACGGCGTGGGCATTATGCTGCAGATCAGCCACAAGTTCTTCTCCAAGGTCGCCGACGAGATGAACATCAGCCTTGGCAACGAGCGCGAATACGGCGTTGGCATGTTCTTCTTCCCCCAGAATGAGCATCTGCGGGCACAGGCCATGAAGC
Source organism: bacterium (assembly GCA_963612415.1). Classification (GTDB taxonomy): domain Bacteria; phylum Bacillota; class Clostridia; order Oscillospirales; family Ruminococcaceae; genus Faecalibacterium. The sequence continues at coordinate 1,243 of CAVDVT010000102.1, forward strand.
TGTTTGAGCTGGTGACCCGCAAGGAAGGGCTGGAATTTCTGGCCTGGCGCAAGGTGCCCGTTGACCCGGACGCCGTGGGCCAGAAAGCCCGCGACTGCATGCCCTCCATCTGGCAGTGCTTCATCAAAAAACCTGCCCGTGTGAGCAAGGGCATCGACTTTGACCGTAAGCTGTATGTTGTCCGCCGGGTGTTCGAGCAGGCCAGCAACGGCACCTATGTGCCCAGCCTGTCCAGCCGCACCATTGTGTACAAGGGAATGTTCCTGGTGCATGACCTGCGTCTGTTCTACCTGGATCTGCAGGACGAGGACTATGAATCTGCCATTGGCATGGTCCACAGCCGCTTCTCCACCAACACCAACCCCAGCTGGATGCGGGCACACCCCAACCGCTTTATCCTGCACAATGGCGAGATCAACACCATCAAGGGCAACACCGACGCCATGCTGGCCCGCGAGGAGAGCATTGCAAGCCCTGTGATGCAGGACGACATGAACAAGATCCTGCCTATCATCAACACTTCCGGCTCCGACTCCGCCATGCTGGACAACGCCCTGGAGTTTATGGTGATGAACGGCATGGATCTGCCGCTGGCCGTGATGATCACCATCCCCGAACCGTGGGAAAACAACAAGAACATCAGCCAGAAAAAGCGGGATTTCTACCAGTATTACGCCACCATGCTGGAGCCCTGGGACGGCCCTGCCGCCATCCTGTTCTCGGACGGCGATGTGG
>CAVDVT010000102.1:2008-6054 GCA_963612415.1 bacterium
GCTGGACCGCAACGGTCTGCGCCCCAGCCGCTATTATATCACCAAGGACGGCCGGATGATCCTTTCTTCCGAGGTGGGCGTGCTGCCCTGTGACCCGGCCAACATCGTGCGGAAAGACCGCCTGCGTCCCGGCAAAATGCTGCTTGTGGACACCGTCAAGGGCGAAGTGGTGGACGACGAAAAGCTGAAGGAATACTACGCCAGCCGCGAGCCCTACGGCGAGTGGATCGACCGCAACCTTGTCCAGCTGAAAGATCTGAAGATCCCCAACATCAAGGTGCCCAGCTATACCGGCGAGGATCTGGTGCGCCTGCAGAAGGTGTTCGGGTACAAATACGAGGAAATCAAAGACCTTATCCTCCCCATGGCCCGGCTGGGTGCCGAGCCTTCGGGCGCCATGGGCACCGACACCCCGCTGGCCGTGCTGAGCAGTCAGCATCCGCCGCTGTTCAACTATTTCAAGCAGCGGTTTGCACAGGTGACCAACCCCCCCATCGACGCCATCCGCGAAAAGGTGGTTACTTCCACCAGCGTCTATGTGGGCGCCCACGGCAACCTGCTGGAGGACAAACCTGAGAACTGCAAGGTTCTGAAAGTCCATAACCCCATTCTGACCAGCACTGATCTGCTGAAGATCAAGCACATGAATGTGCCCGGCTTCAAAGTTGCCACCGTCTCCATCAACTACTACAAGAACACCAGCTTGGAAAAGGCCATTGACCGGGTCTTTCTGGAAGTGGACCGTGCCTACAAGGACGGTGCCAACATCATCATCCTGTCGGACCGCGACATCGACGAGTACCATGTCGCCATCCCCAGCCTGCTGGCGGTGTCGGCCGTGTCGCAGTACCTCATCCGCACCAAGAAAAGCACTGCACTGGCCCTGATCCTGGAGAGCGCTGAGCCCCACGAGGTGCATCACTTTGCCACCCTGCTGGGCTACGGTGCCTGCGCGGTCAGCCCCTATCTGGCCCACGATACCATTGCCCAGCTCATCGATCAGGGCCTGCTGGACAAGGATTACTACGCCGCCGTGGATGACTACAACAAGGCTATCCTGAACGGCATCGTGAAGATCGCCTCCAAGATGGGCATCTCCACCATCCAGAGCTACCAGAGCAGCCAGATCTTTGAGGCAGTCGGCATCTCGAAAGAGGTCATCGACAAATACTTTACCGGCACGGTCAGCCGCGTGGGCGGCATTGGTCTGGAAGATATTCAGGCTGATGTGGAAGCTGCCCACAATGCAGCCTTTGACCCGCTGGGTCTGGACATCAACATGGAGCTTTCCGACGGCGGCGCCCACAAGTTCCGCAGCGGAAAGGAAGAACATCTGTTCAATCCCCAGACCATCCACCTGTTCCAGAAAGCCTGCTTTACCGGCGATTACGCCGCCTTCAAGGACTTTACCCGCACGGTGGACAACATGGGCCGGGACGGCGTGCATCTGCGCAGCCTGCTGGACTTCAACTATGCTCCGGACGGCGGCGTTCCGCTGGAAGAAGTGGAGCCGGTGTCCAGCATCGTCAAGCGGTTCAAAGCCGCAGCCATGAGCTACGGTGCCCTGAGCAGCGAAGCCCACGAGACCATTGCCATTGCCCTGAACCGTCTGGGCGGCCGCAGCAATACCGGCGAGGGCGGTGAGCCTGAGGAGCGCTACCACAGCGAGAGCAACTCCAAGATCAAGCAGGTGGCTTCGGCCCGGTTCGGCGTCACCAGCAAGTATCTGGTCTCCGCCGATGAGATCCAGATCAAGCTGGCACAGGGTGCCAAGCCCGGCGAGGGCGGCAACCTGCCCGGTGCCAAGGTGTACCCCTGGATCGCCAAGACCCGCCACAGCACCACCGGCGTGGGCCTGATCTCTCCCCCGCCCCACCACGATATCTACTCCATCGAAGATCTGGCAGAGCTGATCTACGACCTGAAGAATGCCAACCACAAGGCCAACATCAATGTCAAGCTGGTCAGTGAGGCCGGTGTCGGCACCATTGCCGCCGGTGTGGCCAAGGGCGGCGCACAGGTCATTCTGGTGTCCGGCTACGACGGCGGCACCGGCGCTGCCCCCCGCACCTCCATCAAGAACGCCGGTCTGCCCTGGGAGCTGGGCATCGCTGAGACCCACCAGACCCTGATCCTGAACGGCCTGCGCAGCCGCGTCCGCATTGAGAGCGACTCTAAGCTGCTCTCCGGCCGCGACGTTGCCATCAGCTGTATGCTGGGTGCCGAGGAATTTGGCTTTGGCACTTCCCTGCTGATGTGCGAAGGCTGCGTGATGATGCGCGTCTGCAACCTGGACACCTGCCCCATGGGCATCTGCACCCAGAATCCGGAACTGCGCAAGCGGTTCAAGGGCAAGCCCGAATACATCATCAACTACCTGACCTTTGTGGCACAGGAACTGCGGGAGTACATGGCAAAGCTGGGCGTCCGCACCATCGATGAGCTGGTGGGCCGCACCGATCTGCTCCATGTCAAACCCAGCGCTCCCGGCAGCCGCACGGCCAAGATGGATCTGGACTGCATCCTGCACAACCCGGCCATTGCCAACAGCAACGTCCACTTTGTCCCGGCGGACACTTATGATTTCCATCTGGAAAATACGCTGGACATGAAGGTGCTGATGAAGAAGTTCAAGCTCAGCAGCAAAACGCCCCAGAGCGTCAAGCTGGATGTCTCCAACACCGACCGTGCCTTTGGCGCCATCTTTGGCAGTGAGATCACCCGCAAATACGGCGATTCCCTGCCCGACGATGTCTACACTGCCGATTGCACCGGTGCAGGCGGCCAGAGCTTTGGTGCCTTTATCCCCAAGGGCCTGACCCTGAAGCTGACCGGCGACTGCAACGACTACATGGGCAAGGGCCTGTCCGGCGGCAAGATCGTCGTCCGCCCGCCCGAGGGCATCACCTATAAGCCGGAGGATAACATCATTACCGGCAACGTGACCCTGTATGGTGCCACCAGCGGCAAGGCATTTGTCTCTGGTGTGGCCGGTGAGCGCTTCTGCGTGCGCAACAGCGGTGCCACCGCCGTTGTGGAAGGCGTGGGCGACCACGGCTGCGAGTACATGACCGGCGGCACCGTGGTGGTGCTGGGCCAGACCGGCAAAAACTTTGCAGCCGGCATGACCGGCGGCATTGCTTACGTGCTGGATGAGAACTGGGATTTCTACCAGCGGGTCAACAAAGAGACCGTGAGCCTTGAGCCGGTGGAACACAAGTACGATGTTGCCACCCTGAAGGAACTGATCCGCGAACACGTGGAGGCCACCGGCTCTCCGCGCGGCAAGGAGATTTTGGACAACTTCAGCGCTTATCTGCCCAAGTTCAAGAAAGTCCTCCCCTACGACTACGACCGGATGCTCCGGGTCATTGCTTCCATGGAGGAGCGCGGCCTGGACGGCGAACAGGCACAGATCGAAGCATTCTACGCTGTGCAGAAAAAGAAGTAAGGAGGGGAACATCATGGGCAAGAACACTGGATTTATGGATTACACGCGCAAGACCAGCACGGATGTTCCGCCGCTGGAGCGCATTGAGAATTTTGACGAGTTTCACATCTGGCTCTCCCGGGAGGAGCAGCAGACCCAGGCAGCCCGCTGCATGGACTGCGGTGTCCCCTTCTGTCAGGCCGGCATGATGATCGGCGGCATGGCCTCCGGCTGCCCGCTGAACAACCTGATCCCTGAGTGGAACGACCTGATCTATCAGGGCAAGTGGGAACTGGCGCTCCACCGCCTGCGTGCCACCAACCGCTTCCCGGAGTTCACCAGCCGGGTCTGCCCCGCCCTGTGCGAGGCCGCCTGCACCTGCGGCGATGTGACCGGCAGCAGCGTGACCGTGCGGGAGAATGAACACGCTGTTGTGGAGATGGGTTATGCCAAGGGCTGGCTCCACGCCGCCCCGCCTCCGGCCCGCACCGGCAAGAGCGTGGCCGTGATCGGCAGCGGCCCCTCCGGCCTTTCGGTGGCCGAGTACCTGAACATCCGGGGCCATGCGGTGACCGTGTTCGAACGAGCTGACCGGGTGGGCGGACTGCTGATGTAC
>CAVDVT010000103.1:0-5985 GCA_963612415.1 bacterium
AAAGACAATTATTCATTTCTACCCATAGTGAAGATTTTTTACAGGGTGTCATAGACGCCGAAAATAAAGATGTCACGATTATCCGGATCGACCGAAAAGACAACATCAACAAAATGAGCGTCCTTGATAGTACCGGAATAAAAGAATTCTGGGAGAATCCCCTGTTGCGTTACTCGGATATTCTGAGCGGTCTGTTTCATGAAAAAGTGGTCGTTTGCGAAAGTGATTATGACTGCTTATTTTATCATGCAATTCTTGATGCAATCTATGAAAGCAAAAAAGAAATCGCGCCCGACATTTTATTTACACATTGCGGCGGAAAAACGCGAATCAAAGATGTTGTAAAAGCTCTTAGGGCAATCAACGTTCCAGTTGTCGCCATTGCAGATTTTGATTTATTAAACCAGAAGCAGAATTTGAAGCCCATTACAGACGCTCTTGGGATCGACTGGGATTCAGCTCTGAAGGCAGATATGAAAACCATTTATGATACTATGAACGCCGCGGGAGAAGCTGCATGGAAGGATATCAAAAAAGTTGGAAAGACTGGTTTTAACGGAAAATCTTTTGTTGCCTATACGCATGTTGAAAAAGTATGCAAAGAAGCAGGATTGTTCATCGTACCCGTTGGTGAAATGGAATGCTTCAACAAAATGGTAACGAGTGAAAAGAAGGACTGGGTTTACGAAGTTCTGGAAACATGTGATCTAGCAGGATCTCCAGATCTTCAAAGTGCAAGAATATTTGTCCAGGAAATTGCAGACTTCAAATAATTTATACAGCGTTTTTTCACACATTAAAAGGGACGTCCTTCCATAGGAAAGACGTCCCTTTTTGTTCAGTAATGCACCACATTCCCTGCCCGGCGGATGCGTTCCAGCACCGGCTGGGCTTCCGGGCTGCGGAAGTAGTCCAGGCTGGTCTGGGGCAGAAGCGTTTCCAGCGTGGCCCAGTCGCCGCACTGCAGGCACTGGCGCACGGTGGAAGCACTGATGGCTCTGCCGTTGGCCTGCTTGCGGGGCACCACCACGCAGTCGATGCCGGCTTTGGGCAACTGCTGGCACATGATCTGGTTGTACAGCCCCGTCACCTGACTGGTGGGTTCTTCGCCCACATAGCGGGCCGTGATGTTCAGGGCCGCCGCGATTTTGGTGAACACGGCCAGATCCAGCCGGGCATGGCCGTCGATGACCGCCGCTTCATCCTTGAGGAAGTAGCTGGGAAAGGTCGCATTGGAGATGATGTAGGGGCCGCTGTCGTGCAGCACCACATTGGGCAGATGGGCCACCCCTGCTTTCACCAGCTTCTTGCGCACTGCAAAGGGCACAAGGCTGGCATCTTCGCTGACCACGAACAGGTGCAGGGTATCGCAGGCCGCAGCCGCTGTTTCGGCCAGATACTGGTGACCGAGCGTAAAGGGGTTGGCGTTCATCACCAAAGCCGCGCTCTTGCCGTCGGTCCTGGTCTGCTCCAGCCGCCGCAGATAGCTGCCAAAGCCGTCGCGGCGGTTCTCCATAAAGACAAGGGTATCCTCCACCCGGGCGATCTCATAAAAACCCAGGTCGCCAAAGAACTTGGCACTTTTGACCTTGGTATACAAAAACAGGTGCATATTGCCCCGGGCGCACTGCACTTCGATCAGATGGGTGATGATCTGGTTCAGCAGCCCCTCCCCCTGGTGGGCACTGCTGACGGCAAAGCAGCGCAGGGTGTTTCCAAAGCAGCTTCCGGTGCCAATGACGTTGTATTCCTCGTCAAACATGGCACAGATGTAATCCAGGTTGCCGTCCCGCCGGATGCCCTCCTGCTCCAGTAGGGCATCGATCTGGGCAAGGGTGCTTTTGTCGGTGGGATACACCTGCGCAAGGGTATATTCAGACATGGCCGTCCTCCTCCGTCTTAAAGAAATAAAGCAGGTAGGTCAGCGCCAGAAGATCGGCGCTGCCGCCGGGCGAAAGCCGCTCTGCAATGAAACTTTCGTCCATCTGTTTCAGCGTCTCCCGGTCCGGGTAGGGCGTTTTGGTGAGCAGCCGCTTCAGCTGTTCCGTCAGGGCCAGCTGGCGCTCCCGGCTGGAGCGGGCAATGATGTTGGTATCGGTGCTGTGGGCCAGAATGGCCAGCAGGGCGCCGCCCCCGGCCCGGTCATAGCCATAGCCCTGTGCAAGGCCCGTTTCCAGTGCGGGCAGGCCGTATTCCAAAACGGCGGGCAGACCGGCTTCCACCTGTCCGCGCACCCCGGTGATGCCATACTGCACATAGAGCTTCTGCCCGGCGGTCACAGCATTTTCGGCCGTGATGCCTGCAAAATCCCGTTCGGTCAGCCCCTCGGTCATAGCGGCAGCTTCCGCCAGCACCCGGGCCGGTTCCCTCCACCGGGCACGGTCCAGCCGCCCCAGAGCCGCGCAGACGATGCCAATGGAGAAAATGGCTCCTTTATGGGTGTTCACGCCACCGGTGGCGTCCAGCATCTCACCCTCGGCTTCACAGCCCAGCGCCCGCAGTGCTGCAAATGTCTCCGTGGCCGGGCGGGCCGCAGTCTCCTGCCCTGTCCGGGCGCAGGCTTCAAAGTAGGGGTAAAGGGAAGCCGCACTGTCCATAAAGGTAAAAAAGTCCATATCGGTGTGGCTGCCGCTGTTCCGCCGGTCCACAAGGCCGGGCTTGGGCGTGGTGGTCACCTCATACAGGATGGCCCGCACCGCCTGCTGGGCTGCAGATGCGGCATCCAAAGCCGTCATAGTCTGGGTCAGGATGGCATTCGTCTTTTCCTGCAGCTGGGCCACGGTGTGGATGCGGCGGCTGCTGCAGGCTTTGGCGGGCCCGCCGCAGATCAGGCAGCGGCGCTCCCCCAGCTGCAGTTCCTGCCGGTCTACCTTTACGCCGTCCGGGCGCAGCACATCCATATCGAACAGCCGCCCCAGCGGGGTGGCATCCTCGATGTCGGTGGTAAATTTTTTCAGGGCCAGCGGGTCGGCATCCAGCACATAGAATGCCTCACAGCCGGTGGCCTCACAGTGAGCGCTGGTGTACAGCGGCTTGAGCTTTGCCCGGAAAAACTGCTGGCGCAGCAGGTCCTGCCCCCGGGCGAACCCCCGCCGGATGAGGGGGCTGTCCTTGACCGGGCCCGCAATGTTCATGGTAAAGCAGATCAGCGGCTTGTGGTACTGTTCCAAAAGCTGCTGCTGGTGATGCACCCGGCGCTCCCGGGCATCCAGCATTTCCAGCAGGGAAACTTCAGCTGCCATTCTTCGCTTCTCCTTTCAATGGTTCGTTCCTTTCCATAATACACCCGAATCCCCCAAAAGAAAAGGGGGGCCGGGCATTCCATCAAAGTATTACTTCTTCATTCGTCAGCAAAGATTTTTTGCAAAAGGGTCTTGACACTCTGCCGTATCCCGTGATAAAATCACACTCGATTTTGAGAGACGAAGCCTGTCAGAGTCTTTTCAAAGCAATTTCCTGGACCGCCCAGCGGGGCTAAGGCCATACGGACAGCCGGGTCCACTGCCGACCGGCGGCATTGCCGCCATTATTGATTGAGCGTAGCAGCTCAAATTTTATAAGTTGGTTCCTTTACAACCATGAAATTGCGCAGTCAGTGCGCAGACTTGTGAAACGGTCAATAAAGAGCAGTAAAAGCAGAATTGCTATATAGACTCTCATCATCCCGTCTTTTTGAATCATGCGAGATCAGTTTTCCCGGGTTCTTTCCGGGGGCTTTTTTCGCGCATTCAAATCGCTTTTCAAAGCGCAGGTCTGCACATTTTGTGCGGCACCTGCGCTTTTTTGTTTGCCTTGGAGCCAGGGACGGAGGAAAAAAGATGAGTGAGAACCGTACACGGTTCCGGCTGGATCAGCGCCGTGCCCCCATTTACGAGGCGCTGGAGCAGTTCCGGCAGATGCGGGTGGTCCCCTTTGATGTGCCCGGCCACAAGCGGGGCCGGGGCAACCCGGAGCTGACCGCCTTTCTGGGCCAGCAGTGCGTAGGCGTAGACGTAAACAGCATGAAGCCGCTGGACAATCTCTGCCACCCGGTATCGGTCATCCGGGAAGCTGAGGAACTGGCCGCAGACGCCTTTGGCGCGGCCCACGCCTTTTTGATGGTGGGCGGCACCACCAGCAGTGTGCAGAGCATGGTGCTGACCGCCTGCAAGCGGGGCGATGAGATCATCCTGCCCCGCAATGTTCACCGCAGTGTGCTGAACGCACTGGTGCTGTGCGGCGCGGTGCCGGTGTATGTGAACCCGGAAGTGGACAAGCGTCTGGGCATCTCGCTGGGCATGAAGCGGGAACAGGTGGAAAAGGCCATCAAAGAACATCCCAACGCCGTGGCCGTGCTGGTGAACAATCCCACCTACTACGGCATCTGCTCTGACCTGCGCGCCATTGTGAAAATGGCCCACGCCGCCGGCATGCTCTGCCTGGCCGACGAGGCCCACGGCACCCACTTCTACTTCGGCAACGGCCTGCCCGTCTCCGCCATGGCGGCAGGGGCTGACATGGCCTCGGTTTCCATGCACAAGAGCGGCGGCAGCCTGACCCAATCCAGTCTTCTGCTCATTGGGCCCAACGTTCACCCGGGCTATGTGCGGCAGATCATCAACCTGACCCAGACCACCTCCGGCAGCTATCTGCTGATGTCCAGTCTGGATATCAGCCGCCGCAATCTGGCCCAGCGGGGGCGGCAGGTGTTCCATCAGGTGGCAGACATGGCCGAGTACGCCCGGGAGGAGATCAACGCCGTGGGCGGTTACTACGCCTTTGGCAAGGAGCTGTGCAACGGCAACTCGGTGTTCGATTTTGACACCACCAAGCTCAGCGTCCACACGCTGGACATCGGCCTTGCAGGCATTGAGGTCTACGACATCCTCCGCGACGAGTATGACATCCAGATCGAGTTCGGTGACATCGGCAACATTCTGGCCTATCTGTCCATCGGCGACCGCCCGCAGGAAGTGGAGCGGCTGGTCAGCGCTCTGGCCGAGATCAAGCGCCGCTACCGCACCGACGGTGCGGGCCTGCTGAGTCAGGAATATATCGACCCCGTGGTGGCCGCCAGCCCCCAGGAGGCATTCTATGCCCCCAAAAAGAGCCTGCCCCTGCGGGAGACCGAGGGCATGGTGTGCAGCGAGTTCGTCATGTGCTACCCGCCGGGCATTCCCATTCTGGCCCCCGGCGAGCGGATCACCAAAGAGATCCTGAACTACATCGAGTACGCCAAGGCCAAGGGCTGCAGCATGACCGGCCCGGAGGACCCTGAGATCCTGCGGCTGAACGTTCTGGCATAAGGAGGAACGCGAATGGAATTTTGGTTTTCGGAATTTCACACCCCGGATGTGAAACACAGCATCCGGGTGAACAAACAGCTCTACTCCAAGCAGAGCGATTACCAGCGCATCGATATTTTTGAAACGCCGGAGTTTGGCCGGGTGCTGACGCTGGACGGCAACGTGATGCTGACCGAGCGGGACGAGTTCATCTACGATGAGATGATCGTCCATGTGCCCATGGCCGTCCACAAAGAGGCCAAAGATATTCTGGTCATCGGCGCAGGCGACGGCGGCGTGGTGCGGGAGCTGACCCGTTACGACCGGGTGCAGCGGATCGATCTGGTGGAAATGGACCCCCAGGTGGTGGAAGCCTGCCGCGCCTATCTGCCCGGCAATGCCTGCCGGATGGATGACCGCCGGGTGCATATCTACTTTGAGAACGCCCTCAAGTTCATCCGCCGGTGTGAGGAGGAATACGACCTCATCATCGTGGACTCCTCCGACCCCTTTGGCCCCTCCGAGGGCCTGTTCACCCGTGAGTTCTACGGCAGCTGCTTCAACGCCCTGAAAGAGGACGGCATCATGGTCAACCAGCAGGGCAGCCCCTTCTACGCCGAGGACGCCAGCGCCATGCAGCGCAGCCACAAGCGCATTGCCTCCACCTTCCCCATCAGCCGGGTGTACCAGGCCCACATCCCCACCTTCGCCGCCGGGTACT
>CAVDVT010000104.1:0-5966 GCA_963612415.1 bacterium
GCCTGACCTACTCCATTGACGATTTCATGATCTCCTACTTCAACTGCGGCACGGTGGAGACCCTGCCCATTGCCATCTACTCCATGACCCGCAAAAAGGTCAGCCCGGAGATCTATGCGCTGTCCACCATCATGTTTGTGGTCATTCTGGCCATCATCCTGATCTCCAACGCGATGGAGAGCCGGGAGTACCGCCGGGATCAGAAAGCGCTGAGAGGGGAGGATGCGGCATGAAACGATTTGCTGTTCTGCTGCTGACGCTGGCAATGGCGGTCTGCTGCACACTGCCTGCCTTTGCAGCGGGTACGATCGAAGTGACGGAAGATATTTCGGTCTCGGATGATTACGACTGGACCCGCTTCAAGGGCCAGAATATCACGCTGAACGTCTACAACTGGGGCGAGTACATCTCCAACGGTTCGGACGACAGTGTGGATGTGGTGTCCGTTTTTGAGCAGCTCACCGGCATCAAAGTGAACTACACGACCTTTGATTCCAACGAGTCCATGTATGCCAAGCTCAAGTCCGGTGCGGCAGATTACGATGTGGTCATTCCGTCGGATTATATGGTGGCAAAGATGATCGCAGAGGGGATGCTCAAGCCCCTGAACTACGACAACATTCCAAACTTCCAGAAGATCGATGAAGAATACCGCAATGCGGATTACGATCCCGAGAATGCCTACACCGTGCCGTATACGCTGTGTACCACCGGTATCATCTACAACACAACGCTGGTGGACAAAGCACCTGCCAGCTGGGCAGACCTGTGGGACGAGCAGTATGCGGACAACATCCTGATGTTCAACAACAGCCGCGATGCCTACGCCATTGCCGCCTTCAAGAGCGGCCACGATGTCAACCCGCAGTCTGCAGAAGAAGTGGACGAAGTGGTGGAGGAACTCAAGGCGCAGAAACCGCTGGTGCAGGCCTACGTCATGGACGAGATCTTTGATAAGATGATCGGCGGCGAGGCAGCCGTTGGTGTGTATTACTCCGGCGATGCCATCACCATGATCGACGACAATCCCGATCTGGCCTGGGTGTTCCCGGAGGAGGGCAGCGTGCTTTCGGTGGACTGCATGGCCATCCCTGCCACCAGTGAGCATCAGGAAGCTGCTGAAATGTTCATCAATTTCATGTGCGAAACGGACGTTGGCAAGGCGAACATTGAGTACATTGGCTACACTACCCCGATGCACGATGTGTGGGAAGTGCTGGACGAGGATCTGAAGTACAGCGAGATCGCCTATCCTTCCGAGGATATCGAAGCCAAGGAGCAGGTGTTCACTGCCCTGAGCGACGAGGTGAACAGTGAGCTGGACGTCAAGTGGAGCGAGATGAAGAGCTACGATGAGGGCGGAAGCGGCGTTGTGTTCCTGATGCTTCTGCTTGCCATGGTGGCGCTTGCCTGCTTCAACATCTGGCGCAAGCTGCGCAAAAAGTCGAGAAATCAATATTGAACAACGACCCTCTCCGCCACGACGGGGAGGGTCATTTTTGGAAAGGCGAACCTATGAACCAATTCACCTATCACACAACGGTGCTGAATGCAGACGGCGATTTCCGCCGGATGCTCAAGCCCAGCGCCCTGTTCCGCTATGTGGAGCAGGCTGCGGCAGACCACGCCCGCGCTTACGGCATGGATGATGCCTTTTTCAAGGCGCATCACACGGCCTTTCTTGTGGGCAAGCAGGCGGTGCAGATCACTCGGATGCCGTTGCGGGCGGAAAAACTGACCCTTGTCACGGCCTGTGAGCAGTGCAAAAAAGGCTCCATGAAGCGGCTGACCCATATTCTGGACGAAGCCGGGAACGAGCTGGCCTTTGTAGACTGCCGCTGGATCGTGGTGGATACCGATTGTGAGCGTATCCTCCGGCAGCCCAGCTGGCACACCCCCAACTACTGGAATGAGGATCTGGAAGGTGAGCTGCCCCAGCTGGTGCATAAGAGCAAGGAGCTGACCAGCGCCGGGAGCTGGACGGCCAGCTATTCGCTGTGTGACCTGAACGGCCATGTGAACAACTCCTATTACCTGGACATTGCCTGCGACGCCCTGCCGCTGGAAGCGATCATGGCGGGGCCGCTGAAGTTTGCCTCTGTCAAATACCACCGCGAGATCCCCATGGGCACCCAGGTGGCGGTTTCCTATGCGCCTTCCGCCAACGGCTGGTATGTGGTGGGCCGCCGCGAAGAACACATGGCGTTTGAGTGCTATCTGGAATTTGCCCCTGTGGAGCCGGTGCAGAAAGAAATTTCAAAATAATTACAAGAAAGTTACAAAAAAGTCTTGCAAAGCGGGAACAAAAGAGTTACAATATGGTTACAGAAAGCGGTAAGCGCTTTTTGAGACTGAAATCTTTTTCTTCTTGTTGAGTATGAGATATCGGGCACAGGGCCGCTCCTCCTCCGGCTGTTCTCCTTCACAGCTGTTGGCCGTGTGCCGCACAGGCGGTATCTCGCTTCGTGTGCAGAAAAGTCCGTCCGGATCTTGGGCGGGCTTTTTTGCGTTTTGAAGCGTCGGACGGGCAAAACAGTCGGATTTTCGGGAATAAAGTGTTACTTTGCTTCATTTTCCTATACAAAGTGACTGGTTTTCCCAAGCGCGATTTTAGAAAGTTTGTTTTGCATTTGGCTTTCCGCCGTGGTATGATATATACAATCAATTTTGAGCATTTATCAAGCTTCACACGTGAAATGGATTGGTGCCGCTCTGGCGCTGTGCATTGTAAGAAAAGGAGTTTAGAGTATGGCTTATTTCTATGAAGAACCTTCCCGCACTTTTGGTGAGTATCTGCTGGTCCCGGGCTATTCCTCTGCGGAAAATGTCCCCACGGCTGTCAGCCTGAAGACCCCGCTGGTTAAGTACCGCAAGGGGGAGGAAGCCTGCCCGCTGGAAATGAATATCCCCATGATCAGCGCCATCATGCAGTCGGTCTCCGGCGATAAGCTGGCCATTGCACTGGCCCGGGAGGGCGGCGTGTCCTTCATCTATGGCTCCCAGAGCATTGAGAATGAGGCTGCCATGGTGCGCCGTGTCAAGAGCTATAAGGCAGGTTATGTTGTTTCGGACTCCAACCTGGCTCCCACTGCGACCCTGCACGACGTGCTGGAGCTGAAAGCCCGCACCGGCCACTCCACCATTGCCATTACGGCCGACGGCACCCCCAACGGCAAGCTGCTGGGCATCGTTGCCTCCCGCGATTACCGCGTCAACCACACCCCCGATGACGCTTCCGTTACCACCTTTATGACTCCCATCGAGAAGCTGGTCACGGCTCCGGCCAATACCTCCCTGCATGACTGCAACAACATCATCTGGGACAACAAGATCAACACCCTGCCGCTGGTGGATGACGAGGGCAACCTGAAGTATTTCGTCTTCCGCAAGGACTACGACTCCCACAAGAAGAACGTCAACGAGCTGCTGGACAAGAACAAGAGCTATGTTGTCGGCGCCGGCATCAACACCCGTGACTATGCCGAGCGTGTGCCCGCACTGGTGGAAGCCGGTGTGGATGTTCTCTGCATCGATTCCTCTGAGGGTTACTCTGAGTGGCAGAGCCGTACCATCAGCTGGATCCGTGAGCATTACGGCGACACCGTGAAGGTGGGTGCCGGTAACGTTGTGGATGCGGAGGGCTTCCGCTTCCTGGCCAAGGCCGGCGCAGACTTTGTGAAGATCGGCATCGGCGGCGGTTCCATCTGCATCACCCGCGAGACCAAGGGCATTGGCCGTGGTCAGGCTACCGCTGTGATCGAGGTGGCCAAGGCCCGCGACGAATACTTCAAGGAGACCGGCATCTATGTGCCCATCTGCTCTGACGGCGGCATCGTCCACGATTACCACATCACCCTGGCTCTGGCTATGGGCGCTGACTTCGTCATGCTGGGCCGTTACTTTGCCCGCTTTGATGAGAGCCCCACGAACAAGGTGCGCATCAATGGCCAGTATATGAAGGAATACTGGGGTGAAGGTTCCAACCGTGCCCGCAACTGGCAGCGCTACGATCTGGGCGGCTCCACCAAGCTGAGCTTTGAGGAAGGCGTGGACAGCTACGTGCCCTATGCAGGCCCCCTGTCTGACGGCGTCCAGACCACCCTGTACAAGGTCAAGAGTACCATGTGCAACTGCGGCGCACTCTCTATTCCGGAGCTTCAGCAGAAGGCCAAGCTGACGGTGGTTTCTTCCACCTCCATTGTGGAGGGCGGCAGCCATGACGTTGTGCTGAAGAATGCAACCCCCAACATCATCAACGGCTGATCCTGGATCTGTGATCAAGGGCCGCTTCCGGAAGTTCCGGAGGCGGCCCTTTTGTCTGCTTTGAAAAAAGATTTTATCTGTTCACCGCAGGAAATTTACAAAAGCACTTGCGCGCGGGCGGCAAAGATGCTATCATGATACAAACACCCTGTCATGACAGGGGAGAAAGAGCCCGCCCGGCAGATCAGAAAGCAGGGGAATGGGGCTGTTTTTTCAGCGGCGGCGCGGGGTCCCGGGCGGCTGCGGGATTCAAGGAGAGGAAACTTTTCATGGAAGAAATCAAAGTGGTTCCGTATATTCCGGACGAAGATTATGATAACCCGGCCATGGTGGTGGATTTTTACGAATTTACCATGGCAAACTGCCTGTTCCTGAACGGCTTCAAGGACACGACCCTTGTGTTCGACATGTTCTTCCGCAAGAACCCGGACAACATGGGCTATTCCATCAGTGCCGGCCAGCGCAAGCTGACCCGCTTTCTGCTGAACTATCATTTCAACGAGCAGGACATCCAGTGGCTGCGCACCAAGGGCATGAGCGAGGAGTTCTGTGAGTATCTGCGCACCTACAAGTGGAAAGGCGATATGTACGCTCTGCCCGAAGGCACGGTCTGCTATCCCCATGTTCAGATGGTGCGGATCGAGTGTGATCTGGTGGGCGCGATCCTGATCGAGACCTACCTGCTGCAGACCATGAACTTCCACAGCCTCATCACCACCAAGGCCACCCGTGTGGTGGGCCTGAACACCCATACGCCCCGCAGTGTCATGGAGTTTGGCACCCGCCGCGCACAGGGCGAGAGCGCAGGCAACGATGGCGCTTATGCGGCTGTTCTGGGCGGCTGCATCGGCACGGCCAACTGTCTGGCAGAGATGAAGTATGGCTCCGATGTCAAGGCGGTTGGCACGGTGGCCCACAGCTTCATCGAGTTCTTCCCCACGGAGTTCGATGCCTTCAAGGCCTTTGCAGACACCTACCCGGATTCTGTCAGCCTGCTGCTGGACACCTATAACATCATGGAGAGCGGCCTGCCCAACCTTATCAAGCTGGACGACTACCTCATCGAGAAATATCCCAACGACCCCAACCGCCGTGTCAAGAGCGCCCGCATCGACTCCGGCGACCTGGCCCGCGGCTCCAAGCGCCTGCGCAAGGCGCTGGATGCCGCCGGAAAGCCCTACATCAAGCTGGTGGCTTCCAACGGTCTGGACGAGAAGAAGATCGCCAACATGGAGCTGTATGAACACGCTCACTTCGACTCTTACGGCGTGGGCGAGAACCTGATCACTTCGGCATCCGACCCTGTGTTCGGCGGCGTGTACAAGCTGGTGGCGGTCAAGCAGCCCGACGGCAGCTATACCCCCAAGATGAAGTGTTCGGATTCTGCCAGCAAGGCGATCATCCCCGGCAAAAAGATGCCCTGGCGCCTTTACGATGAAAACGGTCAGGCACAGTGTGACCTGATCGCTATGGACGGCGAGGTCATCGAGGCCGGCAAGCCGGTGAAGATGGTCAATCTGGACCCGGATGCCATCGAGCGCACCGTGACCATTACCCCCAGCAAGGTCAAACAGCTGCTGGTGCCTCACATCCTGCACGGTGAGCTGGCCATTGAGCTGCCCACCATTGCAGAGAAAAAGGCATACATTGCCCGCCAGCTGACCGAGGAGACCTGGGAGACCGAGCTGCGCATCGAAATGCCC
>CAVDVT010000105.1:0-5914 GCA_963612415.1 bacterium
CGCTTCACACAGCGCTTTTACGTCCGGGGAGCGGGTCACCACCACCCGGGCAGCAAGAGCAGGCGTGTTTGTGGACTTGAGCGCACGGCAGAGCAGGGGACGCCCCCCAAAATCGGCCAGAAGCTTGTTGGAGCCAAAGCGCACCGCCAGCCCGGACGCCATGATGACACACCCGACCGGGTATGCCGCAAACGAATCTGCCATAAAATCCCCTCCTGAAGCGGCCGCAATTGCGGCAGTCTTTCCAGTGGTATTATAAGGGAATCTGTGCTAAAATAAAAGTAGTGATCGAAAAAAGAGAGGTACTGCGTATGATGACGATCCGGGAATACAAACGGGCGGAAAGCCTGGAAGAAGCCTGGCAGCTCAACCAGAAAAAGAACAATCGCGTCCTCGGCGGCATGATCTGGCTCAAGATGGAGAACATCAACGTCGGCACCGCCATCGACCTGTCGGGTCTGGGACTGGATAACATTGAGGAAACGGACGAGGGCTTTTCCATCGGGGCCATGGTGCCGCTGCGGAAGCTGGAACTGCACGAGGGACTCAACGCCTATACACAGGGTGCTGTGCGGGAATCGGTGCGGCATATCGTGGGCGTTCAGCTGCGCAACCTTGCCACCGTGGGCGGCAGCATCTACAGCCGGTTCGGCTTTTCCGATGTGCTGACCATGTTTCTGGCGCTGAATGCCTCGGTGGAGCTGTACAAGGGCGGCATCGTGCCGCTGGCGGAGTACGCCAACCGCCCTTATGACCGGGACATTCTGGTGCGGGTCATCGTGCCCAGGGAAAAGGCCGGTTTCTGCTACCAGTCGGTGCGCAACAGCCAGACCGATTTCCCGGTGCTGACCTGCGCCGCTGCCAGAACGGCTGAGGGCTATCGCTTCGCCATTGGCGCCCGGCCCGGCAAGGCGGTGCTGTATGCGCTGAGACCTGACGCCGGGGAAACGCCGGAACTGACCGCTGCCCGCTTTGCCGCTGAGGTGCGGGCCAGCATCCAGACCGGGAGCAATCTGCGCGGCAGTGCGGAATACCGCAGCCATCTGGCCGGGGTGCTGGTCAAGCGTGCTGTGATGAAACTGGAAGGGTGAGGGAGAAGAAAATGCTGGTGAATATTACACTGAATGGGACGAAGGTCGCGGCGGATGTTGCGCCCGACACCCTGCTCATTGATTTTGTCCGCGCCCACGGCTGTTACAGCGTCAAGCGCGGCTGTGAGACTTCCAACTGCGGCCTGTGTACCGTGTTTCTGGACGACGTGCCGGTGCTGTCCTGCTCGGTGCTGGCAGCCCGTGCCGATGGCCGCAAGGTGACCACACTGGAGGGACTGCAGGACGAAGCTGCTGAATTTGGTGCGTTCATTGCAGATCAGGGCGCAGAGCAGTGCGGCTTCTGCAACCCGGGCTTCATCATGAACGTTCTGGCCCTGTTCCGGGAAAAAGAAGATCCCACCGAGGACGAGATCAAGGAATATCTCGCGGGCAACCTCTGCCGCTGCTCCGGCTATGAGGGCCAGCTACGGGGCATCCAGAACTTCCTCGCCTGGAAAAAAGCAAAACAGGAGGCCGCCGAATGAAGACTGTCAACAAAGCATTCCGCAAAAAGGACGCCATGCAGCTTGTCACCGGCAAGCCTGTCTATATGGATGATCTTGCTCCGGTCGACTGCTTGATCGTCAAGCTCTACCGTTCGCCCCACGCCAACGCCATTGTGGAGAGCATCAACACCACCGTGGCCAAAAAGGTGCCCGGCATTGAGGCCATCTTCACCTGGGAAGATGTAGACCAGAATGCCCGCCGCTACACTCAGGCCGGTCAGACCTACCCCGAGGCCAGCCCCTACGACCGGCTGGTCATCGACCGCCATGTTCGCTTTGTGGGCGATGTAGTGGCCATTGTGGTGGGCAAGGATGAGAAGTGCGTGGACAAGGCCATGAAGCTCATCAAGGTGCAGTATCAGGTGCTGGAGCCGGTGCTGGACTTCCACACCGCCAAAGACAACCCCATCCTCGTCCACCCGGAGGACAACTGGGAAAGTCTGTGCCCGGTGGGGGCGGACAACAAGCGTAACCTCTGCGCCCATGACGAGTGCGGTAACGGAGACATCGACGCAGTGCTGGCCAAGTGTGATGTGATCATCGACCATGTCTACCACACCAAAGCCTGCCAGCAGGCCATGATGGAGACGTTCCGCACCTGCTGCTGGATGGATCTGTACGGGCGGCTGAATATCCTCAGCTCCACCCAGATCGTGTTCCATACCCGCCGCAATGTGGCAAACGCCCTGCACATCTCCAAATCCATGATCCGGGTCATCAAACCCCGCATCGGCGGCGGCTTTGGCGCCAAGCAGACGGCTGTTTCGGCCATCTATCCGGCTTTTGTCACCTGGAAGACCAAAAAGCCCTGCAAGCTCATCTTCAGCCGGGTGGAGAGCCAGACTGCATCTTCTCCCCGCCATGAGATGGAGATGCACGTCCGACTGGGTGCCACCAAAGAGGGCATCGTGAAGGGCATCGACCTGTATACCCTGTCCAACACGGGCGCTTACGGCGAACACGGCCCCACCACCGTGGGCCTTTCGGGTCACAAGTCCATCCCGCTGTACGGCAAGGCCGAGGCTTTCCGCTTTGTCAGCGATGTGGTCTACACCAACCATATGTCCGCCGGTGCCTACCGCGGCTATGGTGCCACCCAGGGCCTGTTTGCGGTGGAATCCGCCGTCAATGAGCTGGCGGCAAAGCTTCACATGGACCCCTTCAAGATCCGTGAAATGAACATCGTCAAGGAAGGCGATGTGATGCCCGCCTACTACGGTGCGGTGAACACTAGCTGTGCGCTGGACCGCTGCCTGAAAAAGGTCCACGAGATGATCGACTGGGACAACAAGTATCCCGTGCGTGACCTTGGCAACGGCAAGGTGCGCGCTGTGGGCATGGGTATGGCCATGCAGGGTTCCGGCATTTCCGGCATGGATGTGGGCAGTGCGACCCTCAAGGTCAACGACGATGGTTTCTACACCCTGATGATTGGTGCGGCCGATATGGGTACCGGCTGTGACACCACCCTGGCCCAGATCGCCGCTGAGGTGCTGGACTGTGAGATGGACGATATCACCGTTTTTGGTGCGGACACCGATACTTCGCCCTACGATTCCGGTTCCTATGCGTCCTCCACTACCTATGTCACCGGCAAGGCCGTGGAAAAGTGCGCGCTGAAGCTGCGCAGCCAGATCTGCAAACTGGGTGCCGAGCTGCTCCATGCCGCCGAGGACGAAGTGGATTTTGACGGCAAGTTCGTCTCCCTGAACGCGGACCCGGAGAAAAAGGTGACGCTGGCCGAGGTGGCCTATGCCTCCCAGTTTGGCCACATGGTGCCGCTGGAAGTCACCGAGACCCATACCTCGCCCCTGTCGCCTCCGCCCTACATGGTGGGCGCGGCCGAGATCGAGCTGGACAAGGAGACCGGCGAGGTCAAGGTGGTGGATTACGCCGCCTGCGTGGACTGCGGCACCCCCATCAACCCCAACCTGACCCGGGTGCAGGCCGAGGGCGGCATCCTGCAGGGCATTGGCATGACCCTGACCGAGAACATCACTTACGATTCCAAAGGCTATCCCATGGAAAATTCCTTTATGCAGTATAAGATCCCCACCCGTGTGGATATCGGCCATATCCGGGTGGAGTTTGAGAACAGCTATGAGCCCAACGGCCCCTTTGGCGCAAAGTCCATTGGCGAAGTGGTCATCAACACGCCGCTGCCCGCCATTTCGGATGCCATTTACAACGCCATCGGCACCCGGTTCTATGAGCTGCCCATCACCCCGGAGCAGATCGCCATGGCGGTAGAGGAAAACCGCGGATGATCGCAGAGGTGCAGTTTCCGTTTCTGGCGGAAAAGGGTCATGTGGTTTCGCTGGTGGGCGGCGGGGGAAAAACCACCCTGCTCTATGCCTTTGCCCGGCACTGTGCAACCAAAGGCTGGCGGGTGCTGGTAAGCACCACCACCCATATCCTGAGACCCGAAACAAATTATGTCCCGGACGATGCCTCCCTTGCCGCCCTCTGGCAGGCAGGGGAGTATGCTGTGGCGGGTGCCCCGGCGGCAAATGGTAAGCTGACGGCTCTGCCGCCAGAGCAGCTGCACCGGTGGATGGCACAGGCGGACGTGGTTTTGCTGGAAGCAGATGGGGCAAAGCATTTTCCCTGCAAGGCCCCGGCGGCACATGAGCCGGTGCTTTTGCCGGAAAGTGACATTGTACTGGCGGTGGCCGGGCTTTCAGCTATGGGCAGGCCCCTGCGGGAGGTCTGCTTCCGGCTGGAAGAAGCTTGTGCCCTGCTGGATGCATCCCCGGAAACGGCGTTGACGCCTGCGCTGCTGGCAAAACTGCTGGGCAGCGAAGCAGGGGGGCGGAAAGCTGTGGGAGACCGCCGCTTTTTTGCAGTGCTGAACCAAGCGGACGATGCCATGCGCACCGCTGCCGGAGAAGAAACGCTGACATTCCTGCACAAACTTTATCAGGTGCAGGGTGTACTGACCTGTTTTGAAAAAGGAGAACGAGCCTGAAATGGCAGACCAAGAACCCATTGTATTCTGCACCGGCGGCGGATGCACCGCCAAACTGGGGGCCGGTGTGCTGAGCCACATTCTGGAAAAGCTGCCCCGGGGCGAGGCTGACCCGAACCTTCTGGTGGGCTACGACAGCCGGGATGATGCCGCTGTGTACCGCATTACCGACGAAATCGCCCTTGTGCAGACGGTAGACTTTTTCCCACCCATGGTGGACGACCCCTACACCTTTGGACAGATCGCAGCAGCCAACGCTCTGAGCGATGTCTACGCCATGGGAGGCGAAGTCAAGACTGCACTGAATCTTGTCTGTTTCCCCGAGAGCATGGATCTGAACATTCTGGGCGAGATTTTGCGGGGCGGTGCAGAAAAGGTGGCCGAAGCCGGGGGCATCCTGGCCGGAGGCCATTCCATCGCCGATACCGGCGTCAAATACGGCCTTTCCGTGACCGGCCTTGTGGACCCGCGCCGCCTGACCGCCAATGATACCGGCCGCCCGGGGGATGCCCTCCTCTTGACCAAGGCGCTGGGCGTGGGGCTTATCTGTACCGCCAACCGGGTAGGAGAAGCCACCCCGGAGCAGATGGCCGGAGCGATCCGCTCCATGACCACTCTGAACAAAACGGCGGCAGAGATCGCACGGAAATATGAAGTCCATGCTGCCACGGACGTGACCGGTTTCAGTTTTCTGGGACACCTGCATGAGATGATGGGGGAACATCTTTCCTGCGTCATCGATGCCCATGCAGTGCCGGTGCTGCCGGGCGCATGGGAGGCCGCGGATGCCTTCCTGTACACTGCCGCCGGGCAGCGCAACCGCAACCACACCGGGCCCTTTGTCTGGTTTGAAGGGGTCCCTTTCCCGATGGAAGAAATTTTGTTTGATCCCCAGACTTCCGGCGGGCTTCTGCTGGCGGTGGCTCCACAGGATGCCGCCGCACTGGAAGCTGAGCTTCAGGCGGCAGGACTGCCTGCAAAGATCGTGGGCAGCATTGCCGCAAAACAGGAGCCGGAGATCACGGTGACTTATTAAAGATCGGAGGAAGAAGCTATGATCAAAATTGATGCGCGTGGAGATGCCTGCCCGCTGCCTGTGGTCAAGGCTAAGAAAGCCATTGCCGAACTGAAAGGCGCGGGTGAGGTGGAAATTCTGGTGGACAACGAGATCGCCGTCCAGAACCTGACCAAGATGGCCCAGCAGAAGGGCTATGTGTCCAGCTCCGAAAAGCTGGGCCCCCAGGAATACCGTGTCCGCTTTACCATCAAGGAAGCTCCCGCGGCTCCGGCCAGCGAACCGGCTGCAGAGCCTGAGACCTGCACCCCGGATGCCCGCACCGATACCGTGG
>CAVDVT010000106.1:0-5904 GCA_963612415.1 bacterium
CCCAGTCCAACAGCGTCTGCTACACCTACGGCGGCCAGACCATCGGCGTGGGCGCGGGCCAGCAGAGCCGCATCCACTGCACCCGTCTGGCCGGCCAGAAGGCCGACAACTGGCAGCTGCGCCACATGGACAAGGTGCTGAACCTGCCCTTCCGGGACGATGTGTCCAAGCCCAACCGCGACAACGCCATCGACGTTTACATCGGCGACACCCCCGAAGATGTCATCGGTGATGATGTCTGGGCCGAGACCTTCACCGAGCAGCCCGCCCCCCTGACCGCAGAGGAAAAGAAAGAGTACCTGAGCCATGTTACCGGCGTCTGCCTGGGCTCCGATGCCTTCTTCCCCTTTGGCGACAACATCGAGCGGGCCCGCCGCTCCGGTGTTACCGCCATCGTCCAGCCCGGCGGTTCCATCCGCGACCAGCAGGTCATCGATACCTGCAATAAGTACGGCATTGCCATGGCTTTCTGCGGTATCCGGCTGTTCCATCACTGAGAGTGCGGCGCAGCGGCAGCTTTCTCCTCGGACACGAATCGGGCCATTCCATCGCCCGCCCTATTGCCTGCGGCAACAGGGTCCCACCCCAGCGGACGGTCCTCGGAGAAACTGCCGCCGTGCCGATACATAGAGAAGGTGTAATTATGAAGAA
Organism: bacterium; assembly: GCA_963612415.1. Taxonomy (GTDB): domain Bacteria; phylum Bacillota; class Clostridia; order Oscillospirales; family Ruminococcaceae; genus Faecalibacterium. Next base: position 652 of record CAVDVT010000106.1, read on the forward strand.
AAAGATATTGGTCGTCGGCGGCGGCGGCCGCGAACACGCCATCATCAAGGCGCTGAAAAAGAGCCCCGACTGCGGCGAGATCTGGTGCGCACCGGGCAACGGCGGCATCAGCTATGACGCAAAATGCAAGAACATCAAGGCGACCGATGTGGACGCCATGGTGGCCTTTGCTGCGGAGGAAAAGTTCGATTACGTGGTGGTGGCACAGGACGACCCGCTGGCCCTGGGCATGGTGGATGCGCTGGCAGCTGTCGGCATCCCGGCCTTTGGCCCGGACAAAGCTGCTGCCCGCATCGAGGCTTCCAAGGTGTTCTCCAAGGACCTGATGAAGAAGTACGGCATCCCCACTGCCGATTATGCCACTTTTGATGACCCCGCCAAGGTCATGGATTACATCAAGGCAAAGGGCAAGTATCCTGTGGTCATCAAGGCCGACGGCCTGGCTCTGGGCAAGGGCGTGCTGATCTGCGAGAACGAGCAGCAGGCTGCCGACGGCGTGAAGGAGATCATGCTGGACAAGAAATTCGGCGCTTCCGGCAACCATGTTGTGGTGGAAGAATTCCTCACCGGCCCGGAGGTCAGTGTGCTGAGCTTTACCGACGGCAAGGTGGTCAAGCCCATGGTGTCCAGCATGGACCACAAGCGGGCCAACGACCACGACACCGGCCTGAACACCGGCGGCATGGGTACCGTGGCTCCCAATCCCTACTACACCCCGGCCATTGCCGCCGAGTGCATGGAAAAGATCTTCCTGCCCACCATCAAGGCCATGAACGCCGAGGGCTGTCCCTTCAAGGGCTGCCTGTATTTCGGCCTGATGCTCACCCCGGACGGCCCCAAGGTCATCGAGTACAACTGCCGCTTTGGTGACCCCGAGACCCAGGTGGTGCTGCCCCTGCTGGAAAGCGACCTGCTCAAGGTCATGACCGCCTGCACCGAGGGCACCCTTGCCGATACTGAGGTCAAGTTCTCCGACGGTGCCGCCTGCTGTGTCATTCTGGCTTCCGGCGGCTACCCGGTGAGTTATGAAAAGGGCAAGCCCATCTCCGGCCTGACCGAAGGTCAGCTGGAAGGGGAGCAGAATATCACGGTCTACCACTCTGGCACGGCCCTGAAAGAGGACGGCACCCTGGTCACCAACGGCGGCCGTGTGCTGGGCGTTACCGCCACCGCGCCCCGTCTGACCGCTGCCATTACCCAGGCCTATGCCGCCGCAGAGAAGATCGGCTTTGAAAAGCTGCATAAGCGCACCGATATCGGCCTGCGGGCGCTGAAAGCAATCGCTGAACAATAAATAAAGGGGGATTCACCCATGGTCTATCGTATTTACGTGGAAAAAAAGCCCGGCTTTGATGTGGAAGCCGAGGGCCTGAAAAATGAGCTGGTGAGCCTGCTGGGCATGAAGGAACTCACCGGTCTGCGTCTGCTCAACCGCTACGACGTGGAGGGTATCGACGAAGCACTGTTTGACCAGTGCGCCAGCACCGTGTTCAGTGAGCCGCCGGTGGACAACACCTACGCAGAGCTGCCGGAGTTTGACGGCGCATCCTTTGCAGTGGAGTATCTGCCCGGCCAGTTTGACCAGCGTGCAGATTCTGCCGCTGAGTGCATCCAGCTCATCAGCCAGGGTGAGCGCCCGCTGGTGCGCTCTGCCCGTGTCTACCTGCTGCAGGGCGCTCTGACCGACGAGCAGGTGGCTGAGATCAAGAAGTACGTCATCAACCCGGTGGAGGCCCGCGAGGCTTCTCTGGAGAAAAAGACGACCCTGAAGATGGATTATCCCATCCCCACGGCTGTGGCAGTGCTGGAGGGCTTCAATGAGCTGGACGAGGAAGGCCTGAAGAAGTTCATCGACGAAAAGGGTCTGGCCATGGACCTGGGCGACATCAAGTTCTGCCAGGAATACTTCCGCTCGGAACACCGCGACCCCACCATCACCGAGATCAAGATGATCGACACCTACTGGTCCGATCACTGCCGCCACACCACCTTCGGCACCATTCTGGACGATGTGCAGATCGACGATGCCGTGGTGCAGGCCGCCTTTGACCGCTATATGGCCATGCGTGAGGATCTGGGCCGCACCGAAAAACCCCGCTGCATGATGGACCTTGCCACCATTGGTGCCAAGGAACTGAAGAAGCAGGGCATCCTCAAGAATCTGGACGAGTCCGACGAGATCAACGCCTGCACCGTCAAGATCAAGTGCGATGTCAACGGTAAGGATGAGGACTGGCTGTTCCTGTTCAAGAACGAGACCCACAACCACCCCACCGAGATCGAGCCCTTCGGCGGCGCTGCCACCTGCATCGGCGGTGCCATCCGTGACCCCCTGTCCGGCCGCAGCTATGTCTATCAGGCCATGCGCGTGACCGGTGCAGGTGACCCGCTCAAGCCTGTCAGTGAGACTCTGCCCGGCAAGCTGCCCCAGCGCAAGCTGGTCACCACCGCTGCTGCCGGTTATTCCTCCTACGGCAACCAGATCGGTCTTGCTACCGGTCAGGTGGATGAAATTTATCATCCCGGCTATGTGGCAAAGCGGATGGAGATCGGTGCCGTAGTAGGCGCTACTCCCGCTTCCCATGTCCGCCGCGAGTGCCCCGCGCCCGGCGATGTCATCGTGCTGCTGGGCGGCCGCACCGGCCGCGACGGCATCGGCGGTGCCACCGGTTCTTCCAAGGCCCACAATCTGGGCAGTCTGGATCACTGCGGTGCCGAGGTGCAGAAGGGCAACGCTCCCATCGAGCGCAAGCTCCAGCGCCTGTTCCGCCGGGAGGACGCCTGCAAGATGATCAAGCGCTGCAACGACTTTGGTGCCGGCGGCGTTTCCGTTGCCATTGGTGAGCTGGCCGACGGCCTGTACATCGACCTGAACAAGGTCACCAAGAAGTACGATGGTCTGGACGGCACCGAGCTGGCCATCAGCGAGAGCCAGGAGCGCATGGCAGTGGCCCTTGCCCCGGAGGACGTGGACAAGTTCATTGCCATTGCCACCGAGGAAAATCTGGAGGCTACCCCCGTGGCCAAGGTCACGGAGGAAAAGCGCCTGAACATGGTGTGGAACGGTGTGTCCATCGTCAACATCAGCCGCGAGTTCCTGAACTCCAACGGTGCCGAGAAGCACCAGAATGTCCATGTGGAGCAGGGCACCGTCTGGCAGCCCCAGTGGTCCGGCATCACCTTCAGCCAGAAGATGAAGAACATGGTGGGCGACCTGAACATCTGCAGCAAGAAGGGCCTTTCCGAGCGGTTCGACAGTACCATCGGTGCCGCCACCGTCCTGATGCCCTTCGGCGGTGCTTATCAGCTGACCCCGCAGAACGCCATGGTGGCAAAGCTGCCTGTGGACGGCGAGACCAACACCTGCTCCGGCATGGCCTGGGGCTACAACCCCTACCTGATGAGCGCCAACCAGTATGTGGGCGCCCGGATGGCTGTGGTGGAAAGTGTGACCAAGCTGGTGGCCTCCGGTTTCCGCTATGAGGATGCCTACCTGACCTTCCAGGAATACTTCGAGCGTCTGGGTGACAAGCCGGAGCGCTGGGGCAAGCCGCTGGCCGCCCTGCTGGGCGCACTGGATGCCCAGATGGGTCTGGGCATTGCGTCCATCGGCGGCAAGGACAGCATGTCCGGCTCCTTTGAGCAGCTGGATGTGCCCCCCACGCTGGTCTCCTTTGCCACGGCCATCGGCAAGGCCAGCCGCGTGGTCTCCACCGAGTTCAAGAAGCCCGAAAGCACCGTCGTCCTCATCCGGCCCATTCTGGACCCCGAGACCGGCTGCCCCAACTTCTTCTCCCTGAAGGCAAACTATAAGATCGTGGAAGACATGATCGAGGAAGGCATCGTGGCTTCTGCCTGCTCTGTGGGCTACGGTGGCATTGCCGAGGCTCTGTTCAAGATGGGCCTGGGCAACCGCATCGGCTTCAAGATGCGGGCCGATATGTCCACCCACCGGATGTTTGAGCCCATGTATGGCTCCATCGTTCTGGAAATGGTCTCTGACTCCCCGGCCGGTGAGCTGCTGGGCGAGACCACCAAGGAATACACCTTTGAATGCTGCGGCGAAAAGCTGGATATGGCCGAGCTGCAGGAGATCTGGGAAAGCAAGCTGGAGCCGGTGTACCCCTACCGCAAGGCCGGCCCAAATGTGGAAAAGATCAACGGGAAGCTGGCAGCTCCCGCTGCCCCCAAGATCGGCGTGGCAAAGCCCAAGGTGGTCATCCCCGTGTTCCCCGGCACCAACTGCGAGTACGATACGGCCCATGCCTTTGCCCGCGCCGGTGCGGATCCGGAGATCCTGGTCATCCGCAACCTGACCCCGGCAGATGTTACGGCCAGCTGCGAAGCACTGGTCAAGGCCATTGGCGAAAGCCAGATCGTTATGCTGCCCGGCGGCTTCTCCGGCGGCGATGAGCCGGACGGCAGCGCCAAGTTCATTGCCTCCTTCTTCCGCAATCCTGCCGTTACCGAGGCTGTGCGTGACCTGCTGCAGCACCGCGACGGCCTGATGCTGGGCATCTGCAACGGCTTCCAGGCCCTGATCAAGCTGGGTCTGGTGCCCTACGGCGACATCCGCCCCATCACGGCCTATGATCCCACCCTGACCTTCAACACCATCGGCCGACACCAGAGCATGCTGGTGCGCACCCGCATTGCCTCCACCGGCAGCCCCTGGCTGACCCACTGCGAGGCAGGCAGTGAGTACGAGATCGCCATCAGCCATGGCGAGGGCCGCTTTGTGGCACCCCAGAACGTGCTGGATCAGCTGATCGCCAACGGTCAGGTGGCCACCCAGTACGTGGATCTGGAGGGCAACCCCACCATGGATCAGCGCTACAACCCCAACGGTTCGCTGATGGCCATTGAGGGCATCACCAGCCCGGACGGCCGTGTCTTTGGCAAGATGGGCCACTCGGAGCGCAGCGGCCAGTACCTGTACAAGAACGTCACCGGCGACAAGTATCAGCCCATCTTTGAAGGCGGCGTAGACTATTTCAAGGTTTGATGGTACAATAAGAGAACGGATCAAACCATCAGGAGGAAAATCAATGGCACAACACGATCGTTATATCAGCCCCTTCTCCACCCGTTATTCTTCCGATGAGATGCAGTACATCTTCTCGGACGACAACAAGTTCCGCACCTGGCGCCGCCTGTGGGTGGCGCTGGCCCGGGCCGAGATGAAGCAGGGCCTGACCAATATCACCCCCGAGATGGTGGCCGAGCTGGAAGCCCATGTGGACGATATCAACT
>CAVDVT010000107.1:0-2915 GCA_963612415.1 bacterium
GATATTGAACGCAGAAGGCGGCAGTTCCCGTGCAGGGAACTGCCGCCTTTTTGTTATTGGAACGAGGAAGAAATGCGCCAAAAACGCTGAGAAGCGTTATTTATTTCGGGGGGGGGGACACGGTATTTCTGCACCGTCTGCTCCAGCATGGCAATGTCCACGGGCTTGGAAAGATGGGCGTCCATGCCGGCGTCGCGGCTCTTTTGGATGTCGTCCACAAAGGCGTTGGCCGTCATGGCAAGGATGGGGATGGTGCGGCCCAGCGGGTTTGGCCCGCTGCGGATGCGGCGGGTGGCCTCGTGGCCGTCCATCACCGGCATCTGCACATCCATCAGGATCATGTCGTAATCGCCGGGCTTTGCCTGTTCAAAGGCATCCAGCAGCGCCTTGCCGTTGGGGTAGATGGTGCAGGAGGCACCGTGCATCTCCAGCAGGGCTTTGAGGATCTCGGCGTTCAGCTCGTTGTCCTCGGCGCAGAGGAAGCGCATCCCCTCCAGCACGGGGGCACCCGGTTCCGGGGCAGGCCGGGGCTCCGTGCGGGAGCCTGCAGCCTCAGCTTCGGTATCGATCTTGAACTCCAGCACCACGTCAAAGCGGGTGCCCTTGCCGGGGGTGCTTTCCACATGGATGGTGCCGCCCATCAGGTCCACAAGGCTCTTGGTGATGGTCATGCCAAGGCCGGTGCCCTGCACCTTGTTGGTAACGGAGTTTTCCGCCCGCACAAAGGGGTCGAAGACGTGTTCCAGAAACTCCGGCTCCATGCCGATGCCACTGTCGGTCACGGTGAACTGGTACTTGGCGTAGATGTGGCCCTCACGCGGGAGTTCCCGCACCACGTAGTCGATGCGGCCCCCCTCCGGGGTGTACTTGATGGCGTTGGACAGGAGGTTGACCATGATCTGCTGCACCCGGGTGGAGTCTGCCAGCAGATGCCGGTGCCGGATGTCGCAGGTGCGGAAAGTCAGGGTCTGGTTCCGGGCCTCCGCCTGCGGGCGCACCAGGGTCTCCAGCTGGGCAAGCCGCTCGCTGATCTCGGTCTGTTCCAGATTCAGGGTGGTCTTGCCGCTTTCGATCTTGCTCATGTCCAGAATATCGTTGATGATGCCCAGCAGATGCTGGCTGGACGCCTGAAGCTTGTGGACATGGGCCAGCACTTTGTCCGGGTCGTGGACATCCCCTTCGATCATGTTGGAAAGGCCCACAATGGCGTTCATGGGGGTGCGGATATCGTGACTCATGTTGGACAGGAAGTCCGTTTTGGCCTTGCTGGCGTTTTCTGCCGTGGCAAGGGCCTGGGCAGTAACGGTCTGGGCCTGCGCCAGCCGCTTGTTGGTGCGTTCCAGCCGGGCGTTGGCGTCTTCCAGGTCATCGTTGGCCTTGGCCAGCTCTGCGGCGCTCTGGGTCTTGAGGGCCAGCAGCTCCTGATTTTTCTGGAACCGCTGGAGGAAGATGAAGGCCAGGATACCAAAGACCGCCAGAACGATCAGCGCAAAGAAGAACAGCCGGAGCATGGAGTTGGTCATGGCGCGGGTGGAAGCGCCCACCTCGTCCTTGGGCACCAGAAAAAGCATGGTCCAGTCGTAGCCGTCCAGCTTTTTCAGGGCCAGATAGTAGCCGCTGCCGTCGATCTCGACATCCGTGCAGATAAAGCCGCCTTCCGAAGCGACCTCCAGACAGACATCAAAGCTGCCGGTGTGGGGGTAGGTCTGCTCCCGCATGGAGTGGTAGAGGTTGCGGCCCTGAAAATTGAGCTGGGGAAGGACGTTGTCCTCAAACATCCGCACACCGTTCTGGTCAAGCACGAAGGTGGAGTTCTGGTTGTGGAAGGCCGAACTGCGGAAGTAGGGGGTCAGGTCATCCATGGTCTTGAGCAGGATCAGGTGGGTGACAGCGCCGCCGTTCACGGTCAGGGTGTGCTGCAGCTTCATCACAAAGGCCATCTGGTTCTGGGAGGTGATCCAGTCGTTTACCAGAAAGCTCTGGCGGGCACGGCCGTCGATCTGTGCGGCACCGGTCCAAAGGCCCTGCTGGCCGTTGGCCGTGTAGTAGTAGCCGTGGGTATCCAGCGCCAGAAACTGCATCTGTTCGCCCACGGGGGTCAGCTCCTGTTCCTGCTGTGCCAGAAAAACGCTCAGCTCCTGATCGGTCATGGCGGAGACGCCGTTCAGCTCGTCGTCCAGCTTGGCCAGATAGCCCCACTGGATGTCGAGCTTGACTTCCAGCTTTTCAAACAGCTGGGCCGAGATCTCGGTCAGCTGGGTGGTACACTCGGCAAACAGCTGCTGGGTGGTATAGCGGTTGAACAGATCGGCACAGCCGACCACAAGCAGCAGTAACAGCGCTGCGGCAAGAGCGTACAGCAGCTGGCTGATCGTCTGATTTTGTTTCAGCTTATGTGTTTCCATTGGTCTGTGGTCTTTCTCCGAGCGGGTCAGTGGTTGGCAACAAGGCTTTCGTCGAGGGAGGCGGAGGAAACGGTGCCCAGATCCAGGAAATACTCCTTAGCGGCATCCAGTCCCACAACGCCGGTATCCTCAAAGACGGCGTCGGGAACTTCCATTTCGTCCAGACCGGCGTAAGCCACGCGGTATTCGGCGGCATCCTCCGGGGTGCTGCCGTTCCGGGTGAGCAGAACATAGGGGTAGGGGCTGCCGTTGGCGTTCTGATCGTAGCCCTCGGCGGCCAGCTGTTTGAGCTGTGCGCCGGTCAGGGTGGCGGTAAGGATGGTGCGGTACCAGCCGGTGGGCAGGAAGATGGTGAGATCGGATTCGGTCAGGGGGCCGGGCAGCAGCCTGCCGTTGACGCCATTGATGTTTTCCTGCAGAGCGCCGACGCCCTCTTTCCAGACGTTGTAGGAGACAAGGGCCGCATCCGCCGTGGTTTTGGCAAGGTACATCTGACCCACCAGCTGGGCG
>CAVDVT010000107.1:2925-5882 GCA_963612415.1 bacterium
CTCGCCGTAAGCCGGGGAACCGGTGGCAAGAACTTTCTGCTGGGTGGCATCCAGCACGGCCAGTGCTTCGGGGCCGGTGGTCTTACCGGCTGCCCAGCTGCGCACCGTGTTGCCGAACTCAACGGCATGATCCTCCCAACCTGCATAGAGGAAGGGAGCCAGATGGCCGCTGTTGATCTCGGTCAGCGCCTGATGATAGGGGCTGCTTTCGGGCAGGGTGAAGCTGCTCAGCGCACACAGGGTCGAGGTGTTGTTATTAAAGGTGGCAAAACCTTCCGGGGTGGAAAGGATCTCCAGAAAATGCAGGGCGTCTTCCAGTTTCTGCTCATTGCCGGGTTCTTCCAGCTGTTTGTTCAGGCCGTAGTAGTGGGACACCTGCAGGATATAAGTGTTGGTGGAGCCTTCCGGCGAGAGCCAGGGCAGCACCACATACTGATCCCCGGAGCCGTCGTCGTTCTGGGTGAAGCGGCCAAGGGAGCCAATGTAAAAGGCCGTGTTTCCCTGCTGAAAGAGCTTGTTGAGATCGCCGATGGAGGTGTCCGGATGGTCGAGGTTGATGAGCCCGGCATCGATCCATGCCTGAAACAGATCGGCGCAGCCCCGCAGATCATCGTTGCTTGCAGCGGATGCAGTACCGGCCAGAAAATCCTGCTGCCACTGGCGGCCTTCCAGCGTGTTCAGGAAAACGGTATCGGCCACACAGCAGAAATACTGGAACCCAAGGCCGGGCAGATCCAGCTGGCAGACCGCAGGGGTGATGCCGGCGGCCCGTATGGCGGGGACGAGGGCCTGCAGCTCGGCAAAGCTCTGGGGCACGGCCCAGCCCTGCCGCTCAAACAGGCTTTTGTTGCAGTACAGGCACTGAATGATGAAATCGTAGGGCAGCAGGTAGGAGGCGCCGTCCACATCGGTCTGGGTCATCTGCATGGGGGCGTAGGAGTCGGTGACGCCGTACTGGGAAAGATCGATCAGGTGTTCGGCCTGATCTTCACCGTCCCAGGCGTAGGTAGTGGTGTAGATGTCGGGCATGCAGCCGGTCTCCAGCTGCTTTTTCATGTAGGCGGAGGTGTTCATGCCGCGGTAGGGCTCGAACTGCACATTGATCTCAGGGTAGGAAGCGTGGAGCAGCTCCACAAAGGCGGCATAATCCCGCTTGGCGGTGATGACCGTGATGGGCTGGTGTTCCGCCGGGGCAGGGGCGGCTGCAGCATGGCTGGAAGCAGGGGTGCCGGAGGGGGCTTTGCTGCAGCTGGAAAAACCGGCGGCAGCGGCGGCCAGTCCGGCCGCTTTCAAAAAGGCACGGCGGGTGATCTTGCGGCGCATCATACCGCCTCCTTCTGCAGCAGGCTGTCATCCAGCAGGGCAGAGGACACTTCGCCCACGGAAAGGAGATATTCCTTGGCGGCGTCCAGACCCACGATGCCGGAGTCCTGCATGGCAAGCTCGTCGGCCATGGCTTTGGCGTAGCCGCACAGCACGCAGGTGTACTCGGTATCATCGTCCAGCGGCTGGCCATCCTTTGTCAGGAACACATAGGGATAGGGGTGGCCGTTGTCCCGCAGATCGCAGCCATCGGCCGCCATCTGTTTGAGGTAGGAGCCGGGTTTGGTGATGATCTGCAGGGTATCGTACCAGCCGGTGGGCAGGAAGGCGGTGATGTCCTCCTCGCTCAGGGGGCCGGGCAGCAGGGGGCCGTTGGCACCATAGCCGTTTTCCATGATGGCGGGCACATCGGCGTAGTAGACGTTGTAGGAGATCAGGGCTGCGTCCGTTCCAGCGGCGTCCATGAAGATCTGGCCGCAGAGTTGGGCGATCTGGGCATTGTCCAGTTCCTCCGTGACGGTGGCGTAATAGGTGGTGCCGTGGGTCAGGATCTGCTGCTGCAGGTCGTTCATCATGGGGATGAAGTCGGCACCGGAAGCTTTGCCCTGCACCCAGTTCAGGATCTGGGTGCCCACGGGAACCACATAATCCGTCCACTGGGAATAGATCATGGGGGCAGAGTAGCCATTGTTGATTGCTTCCATAATGGGGTAATTGGGAGAATCCTCAGCCAGTGTGAAGTCCCTGAGAGAACACATCGTAGTGCTGATGCCGCCCACGATGGCCTCGTAGCCCTCGGGCGTGGAGAGGACTTCCAGCACATGGAGGGCATCTTCCAGTTTCTGTTCATTGCCGGGATCTTCCAGATGCTTGCTCAGGCCGTAGTAACGGGAGGGAGATGTGATGTAGGCGTTCTGGCGGCCATCTTCCGAGAGATAGGGGAGCAGCTCATAGTGATCGTCAGTATTGTCCAGGGAACTTGTGGCACACATCAGGAATGCGGTGTTGTTCTCCCAGAAGTGGTTGGAGATCACATTGTTTTCTGCGGTGCCCATGGCGTAGTTGACCATGCCGCAGTCGATCCACTGCTGGAAGTAATCCACGCTGGACTGCAGGGCGCTGGCGTCGGCATTGCCCCGGATGAAGTCCTCCTGCCACTGGCGGCCGTCCAGCGTGTTGACATAGCCGGTGGAGGCAGTGTCGAAGAAATACTGGAAGGGGAAACCCGGCAGGTTCATCATGCAGTCGGAAACATTGACCCCGGCGGCGGTCAGGGCCGGGATGGTCTCGTCCCGCAGCTGGGCAAAGCTGGTAGGCACCGCAAGACCGCTGCGCTCCAGCAGAGAAACATTGCAGAAAATGCCGCTGACCGCAAAGTCATAGGGCAGCAGGTAGATGGAGCCGTTCACGTCCACCTCATTCAGGCGGGCGGGGTTGTACAGCTCTGTGACCGGGTATTTGGCAAGGTCGATGAGGTGTTCCTGCTGCAGATCGTCGGCCCAGATCTGCGTGGTGTTGTAGATATCGGGTGTGCGGTCACTTTCCAGCTGGCGTCTCATATAAGCCGTGGTGTTGCGGCCGTGGTAGGGCTGGATCTGGATCTGGATCTCAGGATACTTCTGATGCACCAGTTC
>CAVDVT010000108.1:0-5836 GCA_963612415.1 bacterium
CCGCTGCACCGTGTTCATGAACAGCTCGGTCAAGCAGGCCCAGAAGGACGGTGCCAGCATCGAGAACATCTCGGCCGGTCTGTCCATCAGTGTGGTCAAGAATGCACTGTACAAGGTCATCCGTGCCTCCAGCCCCGAGGAGCTGGGCCGGAAGATCGTGGTGCAGGGCGGTACCTTTTATAATGAGGCCGTTCTCCGCGCCTTTGAAAAAGAGATGGGCGTTGAAGTCATCCGCCCCGACATCGCGGGCTTGATGGGTGCCTACGGTGCAGCCCTGTTCGGCCTGCGCCAGAGCCATAAGAGCGGCCAGACCGCTTCCAACATGATGACGCTGGACGAGCTGGAAGGCTTTGACCAGAAGGTGGTCAGCGTCAAGTGCGGCGGCTGCGGCAACCACTGCCAGCTCACCGTGAACACCTTTGCCGACGGCCGCAAGTTCATCTCCGGCAACCGGTGCGACAAGCCCGTGACCGGCAAGAGCGAGGACAACAGCCTGAACCTTTACGCTTACAAGCAGCAGCTGCTGGCCGGTTACAAGCCGGTGCCCGGCAAGCGCGGCTCCATTGGCATCCCGCTCTGCCTGAATCTGTACGAGATGCTGCCCTTCTGGTATACCTTCTGGACCAAACTCGGCTTTGCCGTGCATACCAGCCCGGTGTCCAGCCGCGGGCTGTATCTGGCCGGTCAGGCCACCATCCCCAGCGATACGGCCTGCTTCCCGGCCAAGCTCAGCCATGGCCACATCAAGGCCCTGAGCCAGATGCACCTGGATGCCATTTTCTACCCCTGCCTGACTTACAACTTTGACGAGGGTCTGGGCGACAACCACTACAACTGCCCTGTGGTGGCCTACTATCCCGAGGTTCTGGCAGGCAACTGCCCGGAGCTGGAGGGCCAGAAGTTCATTTATGACTATGTGGGCATCCACCGCCCCAAGGACTTTGTGCATAAAATGGCCAAAGAGGTGCTGCCCAAATATTTTGGCGGCATCTCGGAAAAAGAGGTGCAGGCGGCTGCGGATGCTGCCTATGCCGAGCATGAAGCCCACATGGCCCAGATCCGGGTCAAGGGCAGCGAGATCATCGACGAAGCCCGCCGTCAGGGCAAGCGGATCATTGTGCTGGCAGGCCGCCCCTACCATGTGGACCCGGAGGTCAACCACGGCATCGACCGTCTGATCACCCGCCACGGCGCGGCCGTTGTTACCGAGGACAGCATCTCGGGCCGGGTGGAAAAGTTCCCCACCAGTGTGCTGAACCAGTGGACTTACCACAGCCGCCTGTATGCAGCGGCCAAGTATTGCACCACCCAGAAGGATATGGATCTGGTGCAGCTGGTCTCCTTTGGCTGCGGCGTGGACGCCATTACCACCGACGAGACCCGCGAGATCCTGCAGGCAGGCAACAAGCTCTACACTCAGCTGAAGATCGACGAGATCACCAACCTGGGTGCCGTCAATATCCGTCTGCGCAGCCTGTTTGCGGCCTTGGATGAACGGGAGGAGGACCAGAAGTAAATGGAAACCAATTACCCCAAGTTTACGCCGGAGATGAAGAAGACCCACACCATCCTCATCCCCAACATGGCCATTACCCAGTTCCGCCTGCTGGAGTATGCCCTGCGCTACGACGGCTACAAATGCGAGATCCTGGGCAACTGCGGCAGTGCTGTGGCACAGCTTGGCCTGAAATATGTCCACAACGACACCTGCTACCCGGCCCTGCTGGTCATCGGCCAGTTCCTGGACGCTTTGAACAGCGGCAAGTATGATCTGGAACACACCGCCCTGCTCATCACTCAGACTGGCGGCGGCTGCCGTGCATCCAACTACATCCACCTGCTGCGCAAGGCGCTGGTCAAGGCAGGCTACCCGCAGATCCCAGTTGCCAGCCTGAACTTCTCCGGTCTGGAAAAGGACAGCGGCTTCCAGATGACCCTGCCGCTGGCTCGCCGCGCCATTGCCTGCGTGTTCTACGGCGACATGATCTGTGCCCTGCGCAATCAGGTGGCACCTTACGAAAACGAAAAGGGCGCTGCCGACCGGATGGTCGATCTGTGGGTGGAGCGTCTGGGCCGGGTGCTGCTGGCCGGCAAGGGTTACACCGCCAAGGAAATGAAGCACACCTTCCCGCTCATTGCAAAGGACTTTGCAATGATCCCCGTGACCCGGGTGCCTAAGGTCAAGGTGGGTGTTGTGGGCGAGATCTACGTCAAATACAGCCCGCTGGGCAACAACGACCTGCAGAAGTTCCTGGAAAGCCAGGACTGCGAGGTGAACTTCCCCGGCCTGATGGGCTTTGTGCAGTACTGCATCTTCAACATGGGTGAGGATCATATCCTCTACGGCGGCAAGCTTGCCGTCAAGCTGGGTACGGATCAGCTGCTGAACTGGCTGGACAGTGTGGAACGCGCCATGCTCAAGGCCACCGCCGATGCAGGCTTCTATGCCCCCGGCCCCTTCAAGGAACTGGTGGAAAAGCCCCACGGCATCATCTCTCTGGGTGCCAAGATGGGCGAGGGCTGGCTGCTGACCGCCGAAATGATCGAGCTGGTGCAGGGCGGCTATGGAAACATCGTCTGCGCCCAGCCCTTTGGCTGTCTGCCCAACCACATTGTGGGCAAAGGTATGGTGAACAAGATCCGTGCGCTGTATCCCAGCGCCAACATCACCCCCATCGATTATGACCCCAGCGCCACCAAGGTCAACCAGGAAAACCGCATCAAGCTGATGCTGGCAGTTGCCAAGGAGCGCCTGAACGCCCCCGCAGCCCCGGCTGCTCCGCTGACGGCAGAGCAGATCGCAGGCGGCGCACCCCGTGTAAAGACAACGGTGTAAAACGAATACAGAAAACGAGCGGCAGCTTTCCTGCAAAAGGAGAGCTGCCGCTCGTTTGTTTGTATGGAAAATGGATCAGATGGCCTGCTTGCCCATGAGCCAGACTTCCTGAATGTTGATATCATCGTCAAACAGGACCAGATCGGCGTCACAGCCAACGGCCAGCTCGCCCTTTACGCCTGCATAACCGCAGTGGCGTGCAGGGGTCTTGGTGGCCATGCGCACAGCGCCCCACAGCGGGACACCGGCCTTTTTGTAAACAGTGCGCACCAGCCGGTCGCCCATGGCAACGCTGCCCAGGAAGCAGTTGCGGGCCAGCGGCTTGCAGACGCCGTCCTCAATGACAACGTCCACCCGCATGGTTCCAAAATCGGCGTTGTACTCGCCCTCGGGGTAGCCGCCAAGCGGGCCGCAGTCGGAAACGAGCATCAGCCGGTCATAGCCCTTGCACTTGACAGCCAGCTGGATGAGTTCCGGCGGCAGGTGGCAGCCGTCGCAGATGATCTCTACGTCCAGATCGTCGTAGAGCAGGCCTGCTTCCACCAGACCGCCGTGCCGGAAGCCGCGGTCACGGGTCACGGTGGACATCACGCTGTACAGATGGACCACGCAGGAATAGCCGTTCTGCATGGCTTCCCGCACCTGCTCAATGGTAATGTTGCTGTGGCCCATGCAGGCGGTGATCCCGGCCTCTTTCAGCATCCGGCCCAGCATCATGCCGCCCTCCAGCTCAGGGGCGCCCATTACGCGGTTCACGGTGCCGTCGGCGGCAGCGATGAAGGCTACTACTTCCTCTTTGGTGATGACCGGAGGCGTGGCGTCGCCAAATTTCATGTCCGGGTGGGGCTCGGCAAAGTCTGTGGCCTCCACAAAGTAGCCCAGGTGGTGGGGCACGTCGTCCATCTTGTCGATCTCACGCTTGATCTCGGCCAGGCTGGCAACGTCTTCCGGCTTGACGGAAGTGGGGGTGGGGGTCAGGGAGGTGACGCCGTGGGCCAGATGGGCCTTCATGGCCTGCACATGGCTGGCAAGGTCTGCCGAGCCAAAGCTTCCACCGCCGCCGCCGTGGCAGTGGACGTCGATGAAGCCGGGGGAGAGGTACTGGCCCTTGCAGTCCTTCTTCTCATCGGCTGCAGGGGCTTCGCCGGTGCCAAGCTGTGCGATCTTGCCGTCCTTCACCAGCAGCCAGCCGTCCGGCAGCAGGCGGTCAGGCAGAACAAGAGTTGCGTGTTCAAACAGTGTCGTCATAAAAATCGATCTCCTATCTTAAATAAAATAATCAGGGTCAAAACAGAAAAGGCCGGAGCGAGATGTGGTCCTGCACCGTCTCGCCGGGGGCAAGCAGAACGGAGGGAGTGCCGCGCAGGCCGTGTTCACTGGCCCGCCAGGGCTCCACGCAGAGGAACTTCTTGGCCGGGATGCCCCAGATCACCATTGCATTGAAGACCGGGTCATAGTCCACCGCCACACCGGTGCGGGCCTGCAGATCCTTCAGCACCACCGGGCCGGGCTGGCTGGGGAGCATCTGCCCGGTCTGGGGGCCGTCGGGCAGGGTGAAGGAGCGGCCGTCCGGCAGCTCGATGAATGCCTGCTCCAGATCGGTGATCCGGAAATAGGGGTGGTAGCCGTGGTCAAAGGGCAGCGGCTCGGGGTCGGTGTTGGTGCAGGAGAAGGTGACGCCCAGAACGCCTTCTGCCAGCCGGAAGGTCAGCTCGGCCCGGAACGCATAGGGGTACATCTCCCGGGTGGCGGGGCTGTCCTGCAGCGTCAGGATCAGCTGAGCGGCATCTTCATCCGCCTCCGCCCGGCTCACCTGCCAGACCGAGGTGTGCCCGAAGCCGTGGATGGGCATGGGATGGGGCTGGCCCTTCAGGATAACGGTCTCATCCGGCGTCCGCCCGCAGGCAGGAAACAGGATGGGCATGCCGCAGTGGGGGCGGTCTGGTGCGGCAAGGTCTGCCGCGTCGGTGTAGACCAGGTCTTTCCCGGCGGTCTCCAGCCGGGTGAGCAGGGCTCCCCGGGCCGGGAACACGGCAGCGGTGACATCGGCAGCGGTGTCCCGCAGGGTGTAGATCCCGGCGTCCTCTGTGATGGAATACATGGTGGATACACTTCCTTCTGATTTATTGGTGGCTCAATACTTCGCGGTACTGGCTGGGCGAAACGCCAAATTCCTGCTTGAATGCACGGTAAAAGGAGGAATAATCGGCATAGCCCACCCGGGTGGGGATCTCCTGCAGGGAAACGCCCTCGGAGATCAGATCCTTGGCGGCAATGAGACGCCGCCGGATAACATAACTGTAAAAGCCCAGCCGCATCTGGCTGTGGAAGGCCTTGCTGATGGTGCTTTCGCTCACCAGAAACTCCTGAGCCACGCTGGAAAGTGAGATCTTGTCCTGCATGTGGGTGTCGATGTAGGCGGCAACGTCGTCCAGCAGGATCTTTTTCTCGTTGCTCACATGGATGACTGTGGGCTCGTTGACGGAGATGCGGTAGATCAGGGAAAAAATCTGGGTGGCAATGCCCAGCACGATGCCCTGCCAGCCGGGCTGCAGGTCGGTGGCTTCGCGGCAGGCATGGTGGAACAGCAGGGCGAGGTTTTCATCGTTGGTCATGCTGTTGCGCAGCACCATGGGCTTTTGCAGGGCGGAGGCTACCTCTTTTAGAGGTGTATTCTCAATGACCTGCGGGTTCAGCCAGATGACAAGGCGGTCATAGGGCGGCTTGAACCACTCCGAGAACAGGGGCTGGTGGCAGACATTGGGCGGGATAAAGACCAGGTCGCCTTTTTGCAGCCGGTAACGGCTGGTGTCCAGCAGGTAGCTCACTTCGCCGTCCAGAAGATAGATCACTTCATAATAACTGTGGCTGTGCAGGGTGACATTCTCAATGGAAAGATCGGTTGTGATGTCCTGATGAACGTCTGCATAAATGGAACGCATCCCGACTTCCTGATAAAAGGTCATGCTGTTGCAGCTGGCCCGTTTTACAGAATAGAAC
>CAVDVT010000109.1:0-1183 GCA_963612415.1 bacterium
GCCTTGTTCACATCGCTGCCGGTCAGCACCGAGGCGGGCAGGTTCTTGATGGTCAGCACGGCAGTGGAATCGTCAAAGCTGCCGGTCAGGGTGCCGTCGTAGGTCATGTCACCGATGGTCAGGCCGGACAGGTAGCCGGTAACGCCCATCTTGGACACCTGCTTGACCGGCAGGGTCAGAGTGTAGGTGCCGTTGGCCTGCCGGGTGAGGGTGGTGGTGCGGTCACTGTCCACGCCGCTGTTGGCCATGGACTCTTTTTCGGATTTTTCTTTCCAGAACTTGATGCCGACATTCTGGCTGGAAGCTGCACCGGCACTGAGGGCCAGCGCAAGCAGCAGCACCAGCGAGACCAGCACTGCACCGGAACGTTTCAGGGTATTTGTCATAAAAAGTCAACCTTTCCTTGCCGCCCGCAGGCGGCATCCATTGGGGTGCCCGGTGTGGGCGGGCACGGTTTGTCAACGCTAAAATATCACGTCGGCCAGCTGCTGTCAATCTGCCTTGTGAACCTTTCACAAAAATGTTTCACTTCTGAAATCTGAAAATAGAAAATAAATATCCGCCCTCTGTTCAGAGAACGGATATTTAGCGCCCGAATGTTTCCCGAAACAGAAAACGCAAGGCATTTTAATTTAACTTTACCCGGCTGCCAAGGGCTCCCCTACTAGGGGAGCTGGCAGCGCGTCAGCGCTGACTGAGAGGTTTGACACATCAGACCTCGAAGTTGGGATCGTCCTTCAGAACGTGGATCTCGCTCATGAAGGGGCTCTGCTCAGGATCTGCAAAGGGGGCTTCCTTCACGTACTTGTTCAGCTGAACGGCCGTGCGGGCGGGGTCGGCAATGGTGCCTGCGCCGCCAATGCAGCCGCCGGGGCAGCCCATGCCCTCCAGCAGGTAGCCGTTGTACTTGCCGGCCTTGGCCAGCATCAGCAGCTTCTTGCAGTCAGCCAGACCCTGTGCGGATGCGATCTTGACCTCCATGTCGGGGTGCCATTCCTTGATCTTGTCGGCAACGGCCTTGGCAACGCCGCCGGACTGTGCAAAGCCGCGGCCCGCAGCAGAAGCGGAGCAGAGAGCGGCTTCGTTCTCATCGACCTCCAGAGAATCGATGTCCAGATCCTTGCCTTCCATGATGCCGGCCAGCTCCTCAAAGGTCAGCACGAAGTCCACGTCAGAGCGGACG
>CAVDVT010000109.1:1193-5834 GCA_963612415.1 bacterium
ACTGCGGACACTGCGGCGGGAAGCCTCCAGCTTCTTTGCAGCGCAAGGTCCGATGAAGCACATACGGGCCTCGGGGTCCTTCTGCTTCATCATGCGGGCGGTGAAGACCATGGGGGTCATGGTCATGGAGATGTTCTTGGCCAGAGCGGGGAAGGCGGTCTTTGCCATCATGCTCCAGGCCGGGCAGCAGGAAGTTGCCATGAAGTCCAGCTTCTCGGGCACTTCCTCCAGGAAGTCGTGGGCCTCGTCCACGGTACACAGGTCTGCACCAATGGCGACCTCGACCACATCATAGAAGCCAACGGCCTTCAGGGCAGCCTTGAGCTTGCCGGTGGAAGCCAGACCGGGGAACTGGTTGATGAAAGCGGGAGCCACCAGAGCGTAGATGCGGTCGCCGCGGTTGAAGCCCTGGATCAGCTGATAGATCTGGCCCTTGTCGGCAATGGCGCCAAAGGGGCAGTTGACCAGGCACTGGCCGCAGGAAACGCACTTGCTGTAATCGATCTCAGCACGGCCCAGCTCATCGGAGTGGATGGCGCCCATGCCGCAGGCAGCAGCGCAGGGACGCTCGGTCTTGACGATGGCGTTGTAGGGGCAGACGGTAGCGCAGCGGCCGCACTTGATGCACTTTTCCTGATCGATGGTGGAACGGCCGCTCTCCCAGGTAATGGCCTTCTTGGGGCACACTTCCATGCAGGGGTGAGCCAGACAGCCCTGGCACAGATCAGAGACCTTGACCAGCTTTTCGGGGCAGCGGTTGCAGGCAAACTTGATCACGTTGACCAGCGGGGGATCATAATACTTATCGGCAATGGAAGCATCCTCCAGGCCGGAAACGACGCTGTTATGCTCGTCCATGCGGCGGGTGGGCAGGCCCATGGCCAGACGGACGCGCTCCTCAACAATGGCGCGCTCCAGGAAGATGTCCTTGCGCAGCTTGCCTTCCTCACCGGGGATGATGGTGTAAGGGATCTTGCGCATCAGGTGGTTGGCCTGCTCGCCCTTGACGTTGGCGTATGCCATCCGTGCCACCTCGGTAAAGACCTGACGGCGGATCTGGATGACGGTGGTATTGATTCCTCGAAAACTCATTCCAATCTCTCCTTATTCAGAAACAGAAAACATCCTGCCCGCGGCACTGGTCTGCTGCGCGGCAGAACTTGCTTTGCTCCGGGCCGGCTTGGTACCGCGCCGCTGCAATCGGCGCACCGCCCCAGATATCCAGTATCATTTTAGCATAAACGAGCCTGCGTGAAAAGAGAAAACCTTAAATTATGTTAAAGAAATGGCAAATAGTACAGGATGAACAAAATTCACGCTGCGTTTTCAGCAAAGTGCTGCACGAACGCGCTCACCATCGTACTCGCCCAGCTTCACGCGGACGATCTCGCCGCTCCTGCGGCCGGGAGCCGTCACCACCACCGGGATGTACAGCCGAGTGTAGCCGGTGAACAGGGTCTCGGACAGGGGCGTTTCCAGCAGGACTTCGTCCTCGGTGCCCGCGTAGGAGGCCAGCACATCTTTGCGGATGTCCTCTGCCAGCGCGTTCATCTGGCGGCTGCGGGCCTGCTTTTCCCGCTCGTGGACCTGATCGGGGAAATCGTAGGCGGGGGTGCCGCTGCGGCGGGAGTAGGGGAAGACATGGACTTTCAGGAAGCCGATCTTCTTCAGAAAATCGCAGCTCTCGGCAAAATCGGCCTCAGTCTCCCCGGGGAAGCCGCAGATGCAGTCGGTGGTAAAGCTGACCGGGCGGCTGCCGTAGGCGGCGCGGATCTGTTCCACCACCTGCGCATACTGCTCGGCGGTGTAGACCCGGCGCATCCGGCGTAGGGTGGCGGTGCAGCCGCTCTGCAGGCTCAGATGGAACTGGGGGCAGAGCTTTTCCACGGCGGCCAGCCGGGTGATGAATTCCGGCGTCAGCATATCGGGGTCCAGACTGCCCAGACGGATCCGCTCAATGCCTTCCACCTGCGCGCACTTTTCCACCAGCTCCACAAGGTTGGTGCCGGTGTCCAGACCATAGCTGGGCAGGGAGATGGCGCTCAGCACCACTTCCCGGTAGCCGGAGGCGGCCAGCTGCCGCAGCTCGTTGAGGATGCTCTCCTCCGCGCGGCTGCGCACCGGGCCCCGGGCGCGGGGGATAACGCAGTAGGCGCACTGGCGGTTGCAGCCGTCCTCCACCTTGATAAAGGCGCGGGTGTGGGTCTCGAACCGCTCCACCGGCAGCTCCTCAAACAGTTCGCCACGCTTGTGGGGCGTCACGGCCACGATCCGCTCGTGACCGTCCAGCAGTTTCAGCACGTTGTCCAGAATGGCCCGACGGTCGCCGTTGCCGCAGACCAGATCCGCTTCCAGGAACTGGGCGGCCTCCTCGGGGAATGCCTGGGGATAGCAGCCGGTCAGCACGGTCACGGCACCGGGGTTCTCGCGCTTGGCCCGGCGGAGCCACTTGCGGCTTTTCTGGTCACCGAAGTTGGTCACGGTGCAGCTGTTCACCACAAATACGTCCGCTTCCTCGCCTTCCGGCACAATGGTGAAGCCGGCCCCCCGGAACATCTGCTCCAGTGCGCCGGTCTCGTTCAAGTTGACCTTGCAGCCAAGGGTATAAAAACAAACTCGCATGAGATATCCTTTCGACAAAAGACTATAAACCATCTTATTATAGCAGATTTTCGCCCGCTCGAAAAGGGCATTGCCCCTTCTTTTTTTGCATAGAATGCAACCAGAGACTTTACGCGGGGAGGTACGAGGAATGGAACGGAGAAATTTGGCCCTGCTCTGCGCGGGGGTACTCTGCTTCTGGCTGTTCGCGCTGGCGTTCGGTACGGCACAGGGGGCCGGGCTGCGGGTACAGGTGGGGGAGCCGGGACCGGCCCTGCAGGCGGATGCACCGGCAGTGCTGACAGCAGCCCCGGTATCCAGCGGCCTGAGCCTGCCCTGCCGGGCAGCGGTGCTGCTGGAACCGGAGTCGGGCCGGGTGCTGTACGAAAAATCCCCCGACGAACGGATGCCCATTGCGTCTATTACCAAGCTGATGACCCTGCTTTTGACCTTTGAGGCCGTCCATGGTGGAAAACTTACTCTGGACACGCCGGTGCCGGTGAGCGAACACGCGGCCCGGATGGGCGGAAGCCAGATCTGGCTGGAACCGGGGGAGGATTTCACACTGGACGAGATGCTGCGGGCCATCTGCGTGTCCTCGGCCAACGATGCAGCTGTGGCGGTGGCGGAACTGGTGGGCGGCAGCGAGCCGGTGTTCGTGGAGCAGATGAACGCCCGGGCCGCTGAACTGGGGATGACCAACACTACCTTTAAGAATGCCTGCGGGCTGGACACCGAGGGGCACCTCTCCACGGCCCGGGATGTGGCTGCCCTGAGCCGGTATATCCTGAACACCTGCCCGGAGCTGCTCCATTATACCGGCAGCTGGACGGATACCCTGCGGAACGGCCAGACCCAGCTGGTGAACACCAACAAGCTGCTGCGGCGGTACAGCGGCATCACCGGGCTGAAGACCGGCACCACCAGCGGGGCCGGGGTCTGCATCTCGGCCAGTGCCACCCGGGACGGGCTGACTCTCATCGCCGTGGTGCTGGGGTCGCCTTCCAGCGCCGAGCGGTTCACCGCTGCAACTGCCCTGCTGGACTACGGCTTTGCCCATTACATGGCGGCACCGCTGCCGCAGCTGCCGCAGCGTCCGCTGACACTGGCGGTGAAGGGCAGCGCGGAAACGGAAGTGCCGCTGGATTATTCCTCCCTGCCCGCTACGGTGCTGGTGGAGGCGGGAGCGGCAGCCTCCCTGCGCGCGGAACTGACCCTGCCCGAGGAGCTGGAAGCCCCGGTGGAACGGGGGCAGACAGTGGGAAAGGTGAGCGTTTTTCAGGGCGATGCCCTATTGAATGAATACGAAGTGAAAGCCGCCGCAGATGCACCGCTTCTGACCTTTGGCGGCGCGTGGGAGCTGCTGTGGCAGTGCCTGCTGGGAGCCTGAAAGCCAAAAGAAACACAACACCGCCCAAAAGCGGTTCGCTGGAACAAATCGGCTTTGGCGGGGCTGAACAAAAGATGTCGGGACAGCCAAAAGAACACTATTAAAATTGTATGAAAACCGGGGATTTTGGCCTTGACTTTGCACGTTTGGAACGGTACACTTATACCAAGAAAAACCCTCAGCGGGAAATTCCCGCAAAAATGTCTGGAGGTTCTGATAGAATGAGCGTCGTTCTGAACACAAAGCACCTCTCCGCTTTTATCAACGAGGAGGAATACAAGGCCATCTATCCTCAGGTGGAAGCCGCACACAAGCAGCTGGAAGCCAAGAATGGCCCCGGTAACGACTTCCTGGGCTGGATGTACCTGCCCCGTGACTACGACAAGGAAGAATTTGCCCGCATCAAGGAAGCTGCCAAGAAGATCCGTGAGGATTCCGAAGTGCTGGTGGTCGCCGGTATCGGCGGCAGCTACCTGGGCGCCCGTGCTGTCATTGAGGCCGTGAAGGGTCAGTTCCACAATGAGCTGAACGACGGCCCGAAGATCTACTTCTGCGGCAACAGCATCAGCCCCACCTACCTGAACAACATCATCTCCCTGTGCAAGGGCAAGAAGTTCTCCATCAACGTCATCTCCAAGTCCGGCACCACC
>CAVDVT010000110.1:0-5830 GCA_963612415.1 bacterium
CGGTAGTTGTAGTGGGTGGACACAAAGGGCTGCACCGGGCTGAACACCTTGCACTGGATGTTCAGCTGTTCCAGCAGCTGCGGATAGTTGCGGGGCAGGGTGGAAAACTCACAGGTGCCGTCGTACATCACCCGGACATCCACGCCCTGTGCGGCCTTGCGGGCCAGGATCTCCAGGATCTTACCCCACATCAGGCCCTCGTCAATGATGAAATACTCCACAAAAATGTACCGCTCTGCCGTTTCCAGCTGGCGCAGCAGTTCCGCAAACTTGGCCTCGCCGCCGGGAAAATAGGTTGCCGCGGTGTTTTCATAGACCGGAAAGCCGCCGCCCCGCCCATAAAGATACCTTGCCAGTGAAGCGGCACCGGGTTCCAGTGTTTCCAGCTGCTCCACGGCGGCCTGGTTCTGGGGCAGGCAGGTGCGGAGCTGGTCTTCCAGTTCCAGCAGCCGCTTGCGCAGGATGTTATGCCCAAAATTGCTTCGGATATAGAAAAACAGCGGCACCCCCACCACCGGCAGAATGGCAATGACCACCAGCCAGGTGATCTTGGCGCTGTTGTCCATCTTGCTGTTGAGCAGGTAGATGACCATGGCCGCCGAAATGACCACACTGCTGCCGAAGTAGTGGGGCCACAGGTTGCCGAACCACCGGAAAATGCTGAACAGCAGCCCGACCTGCAGCAGCAAAAGCACCAGCACCAGCCCGAACCGGCTGAAAATGGCGTGGACGATGCCCTTCTGGCCTTTTTTCAGCAGCCGCAGGCCGCCGTCCTCAAACTGCTGGACATAGCCCTTTACGTTCTGTTTGAGTTCCTCTTTTTTCATGAACAGCCTTTCTTATTTCCGCCGCAGGGTCACTGCGTAGGAATCCTGCGCCGCGTGGCAGCGCTCCACCAGCTCTTTTGGCTGGGCACAGACGCCGTGGTTATGCCACGGGTCGTTGAACCAGTAATTTTCCGCGTCGTAGCCCACCAGCAGCAGGCAGTGTTCGTGGCACTTCCAGCCAAAGTCCGTGCCGTCGGCAAGGAACCAATGGTCCCGCTGCTCGGGCACCGGGGTGAAATCCAGCGTGGCCCAGAACACCACCGGCATCCCGGCATCGAGGTAGGCACACAGCTCCTCTGCCGTTTTGCCGCTCTCGTCCACCACCTCAAACCGGTCGGCAGCGCCCTCATGTTCCAGAGCGCTCTGCAGCGCCTTTACAATACAGGGGGCATAGCAGCCATAACCGGTGTGGTCGTGCGGGTCGCCGGGGTAAACGAACATCGGGTCCGGGCCGTAGAGCCTGCCGTCCTGCTCCCAGTAGGGGGCATGGGGCAGGTCGCGTTCAATAAAAACATCCGGGTCGATGTCAATGCCCACGGCCTGAAGCAGCATCACACTGCTGATGCTCTCGCAGCCGTTCACCCAGCGGTCCGTCTGGTCAATGTAAGGGGCCGGAACGATCTTTTTCATCAATTTTCCTCCCACAATCCCCGGTTGCTCTGTCAAAAACGGGGGATTTGTGATATGATAGGCAGTAAGAAACACGGAACTATTTCAGATAGTACCTATTATAGCTTATTTTGACCGGTTTTTCTACCGAAATCGGCAGGCGGGAGGATTTTGGAACATGAACAATCTGATCATCGGTATCGCAGGCGGCTCGGGCAGCGGCAAGACCACACTGGCCTACCGGCTCAAGGAGCGGTTCGGGGAAGACGAAGTGCGTCTGATCTCCCACGACAGCTACTACAAGCGCCACGACGAGCTTCCGTTTGCGGAGCGGTGCAAGCTGAACTATGACCACCCGGACGCATTCGACAACGACCTGCTCATTGAGCATCTGAAGGAGCTGAAGGCAGGCCGTGCCATCGACTGCCCCGTATACGACTACGCCGACCACAACCGCAGCAGCGAGGTGCAGCACATTGAGCCCGCCCCCGTGCTGATCGTGGAAGGCATCCTGCCGCTGGCTGAGCCGGAACTGTGCAGGCTGTTCGACTACAAGATCTACGTGGACACCGACGCGGACGAGCGCATCCTCCGCCGCATCCTGCGGGATGTCAAGGAGCGCGGCCGCTCTCTGGACAGCGTCATTGCCCAGTACCGCGCCACGGTCAAGCCCATGCACGAAGCCTTTGTGGAGCCCAGCAAGCGGAACGCCGACATCATCATCCCCAACGGCGGCGAGAACGGCCCCGCCATTGAGATGCTGGCCCACCACATCCGCAGCCTGATCCAGAAGGCCAACCTGCACTGAACGAAAAACACAAAAGGAGCCTGCTGCCAGACGAACTGTCCGGCAGCAGGCTCCTTTCTTGTTTCAGGTTTAGTGGCCGCAGCTCTCGCCGCCGCAATGGTCGCAGTCTTCCTCGATCTTGCCCACGATGGGTTCCGGATCGATGCCCTGACGGCGGTAGTAATCCGACAGAGCAGCCTTGACGGCCTGCTCAGCCAGAACAGAGCAGTGGACCTTGATGGGAGGCAGACCTTCCAGAGCTTCCACAACGGCCTTGTTGGTCAGCTTCAGGGCCTCGTCGATGGTCTTGCCCTTGATGAGGTCGGTGGCCATGCTGCTGGTGGCAATGGCGGCACCGCAGCCGAAGGTCAGGAACTTGACATCCACAATGACGTTATTCTCGATCTTCAGGTACATGCGCATGATATCGCCGCACTTGGGGTTGCCCACTTCACCCACGCCGTTGGCGTCGGGGATCTCGCCGACATTGTGCGGGTTTGCAAAATGCTCCATGACCTTTGCGCTATACATACTTGCCATCTTAGTTTTCTCCCTTCAGGCTGAACTGGCGGGCCGTGTTCTGGCCCTGCAGCCACATACAACTCATTGCGCGGCGGCGGGGGATCACTTCCTCCAGCACGTCACACAGATACTCTGCTTCTTCCATGGTGTTCTGCGGGCCAAAGGTGAACCGCATGGAGCCGTGGCCAATCTCCTCCGGCACGCCGATGCTCAGCAGCACATGGCTGGGGTCGAGGCTGTCAGAGTTGCAGGCGGAACCGGTGGAAGCGCAGATGTTGTGCATATCCAGATCCAGCAGGATGGTCTCGCCCTCCAGACCCGGGAAGCTGATGTTGGCGTTGCCGGGCAGGCGATGTTCCATGCCGCCGTTCAGGCGGGCTTCCGGGATGTTCTTCAGAACGCGGTCGACCACGTAATCGCGCAGCTGCTTCTCGTGGGCCATGCGGGCTTCCAGATGCTCGGTGGCCATTTCCAGGGCCTTGCCCATGCCGGCGATACCGGCCACGTTCTCGGTACCGGCGCGGTGGCGGGCTTCCTGGCTGCCGCCGTCGATCAGGTTCTGGGGCCAGATGCCCTTGCGGCAGTACAGCGCACCCACACCCTTGGGGCCGTTGAACTTGTGGGCGCTCATGGACAGCATATCCACGCCCAGCTCCTTGACATCCACAGGGATGGCGCCCACAGCCTGCACGGCATCGGTGTGCATCCACACGCCATGCTTGTGGGCGATCTCAGCGATCTCCTTGATGGGCTGGATGGTGCCGATCTCGTTGTTGGCCATCATGATGCTGACCAGTGCGGTGTCGGGGCGGATGGCAGCCTCCACATCCTCGGGGCGGATATAGCCCTCGGCGGTGGGCTTCACATAGGTGACCTCAAAGCCTAGGCGCTCCAGAGCAGCCATGCTGTGCATGATGGCGTGATGCTCAAAGGCGCTGGTGATGAGGTGTTTCTTATTCTGGCGGGCCTTGGTGAAGGCAGTGCCCTTCACGGCCCAGTTGTCGGCCTCAGAGCCGCAGCCGGTAAAGAAGATCTCGGCCGGGGAAGCGTTGATGGCCTTTGCCACCTGTGCGCGGCCCGTATCCACGAACTCCTTGGCTTCATAACCCACGCTGTAATGGCTGCTGGGGTTGCCGCAGGCACCGTTCAGGGCCTCGACCATAACGGCCAGCACTTCAGGCGCGCAGGCAGTCGTGGCGGCATTGTCGAGATAAACCACTTTCTCGCTGATTTCCATGGGAAGAATCCTTTCTAGCACAATACGAAATTTTCTCTCCGTATCTCCGGACAGGGTGTCCGGGCTTGATATCTTTTGACCCGGATAGTATACCATATCATTCCCTAGCAGGTCAATGGGAATACTCGGAATTGGCTGCAATTTCGCTTTTTGCAGCATTCTGGGAGCATTCAGCGGCCCTTTCCCATCAGTTTTCCCAAAGCCACCTTCCATTTGGGGTAGCCCCAGCGCTTATCCTCCGCAAAATCGTCCGCCAGCTTCCAGGGGAAGGAGCTGCCGTCGAAGTAAAGGTTCCCCGCCTCGTCCACCCGGTCCAGCTTCCGGGGCAGGTATTCTTCATCATAATAGCTCTTTCTGCGGTCGGGCAGCACCCAGTGCAGGGTACCGTCCGGGTCCATGTGGTCGGCCCACACGCCGAACACAAAAGTGGCCGCCTCGCCGTAGCAGTGCTGCTCAAAGCGGATGGCACCATCGTAATAGAACTTGATGACTTCCAGCGTGCCGGATTCCTTTTTTCCATCCCGACCCAGGGTAGGGCGGTAGTCCTGCTGATACCGGCAGCCGCAGTGGGTGCCGGCAAAATCTTTCGCATTAAACATCAGAAATGTCCCTCAAAGTCGCCTTCAATTTCATACGGCCAGCTCAGGATGCCGCCCAGGTCTTTCAGGTTGGTGTAGCCCTGGGCTTCCAGTTTCTGCACGGCATCTGCACTGCGGCGGCCGGTGCGGCAGTATACCAGCCACACAGCGTCCTTGTCCGGCATCACTTCTGCGGCACGGGTCATCACGTCGCCCAGGGGCAGCAGCTTTGCGCCGGGGATATGCCCCACCGCAAATTCATCCGGTTCCCGCACATCCACAGCCAGTGCCTTACCGGCGTCCAGCAGGCGGATGGCGTCGGCGGGGGTGATCTTCTCTACCATTGTCTCATCTCCAGATCCGATAATTTCTCTATTATATGATAACAGACCTTTTTTGTTTCGGCAAGAGAAACCACGGTTTTTGCTTTGCAAAACCGCAGCGCCGTGGTATACTAGCAATAACAGCAAGGAGAGAATACCATGAAATTTTCCACAAAAAGCCGTTATGCCCTGCGGCTGATGGCGGAACTGGCCCGCTACGAACCGGGCACCACCGTTTCCCTGAAAGAGATCAGCGAGCGGCAGAACCTGAGCCTGAAATATCTGGAACAGATCGTCACCCCGCTGGCCCGGGTGGGCCTTGTAAAAAGTGAGCGCGGCAGCCAGGGCGGCTACCGCCTGACCAAAGCTCCTGCCGACTACACCGCCGGCGAGATCCTGCGGGCCATTGAGGGCAGCGTGGCCCCCATCCCCTGCCTTGGCAGCGAGACCAACGAGTGCCCCATGTCGGAGCAGTGCTTCACCCTTCCCTTCTGGGCCGGGCTGGACGAGGTCATCAACCAGTATATCGACAGCGTGACTCTGGAGCAGCTGGCCCAGAGCCTGCCCAGCGCCAACGACGGCTGCTGCGGCTGCCATTCAAAAAATTGAAATTTATGCTTGACATTTTCCGCCGAATCTTATATAATAAGCAAGCATTCAGCGAATGCCGCATAGATTTAGGGGTATAGCTCAGTTGGTAGAGCAGCGGTCTCCAAAACCGCGTGCCGTGAGTTCGAGACTTACTACCCCTGCCACAAACCTCCGGAGCAGCCGTTCCGGAGGTTTTGTTTTTATGCCTTCCCCTTTGGGGAAGGTGGCGCGCCAGCGCCGGATGAGGTTGTTTTCCCCGAAAGTCCGCCTTTTTCGGATTTTCTGCAAGTTTCTTGGAATTTTGTAGGATTACAATAGATGTGTTACAGAGTTGAATAAAAAGAAAGACGAATGAG
>CAVDVT010000111.1:0-5780 GCA_963612415.1 bacterium
GTTTTACTTCCGTGCGATCATTTCGGTGTAAGCCAGCACCAGCGGGCCCACGCCCTTGGCGTCATTGCAGACGACGGGCTCACTGAAATAGTAGGCCAGAGAGCCGTCACGGTGGTCCTTGCCGCCCAGACCGGCCACCAGGCAGATGCCGTCCAGCTGCAGGCTGCCGTCCGGGTTCTGGGACAGGTACTTGTCGCAGGTGCCGTAGAAGGCTTTCTCGGCCCATGCGGCCATCCGCTTGGGCAGGAAGCCCAGCCGGACGCCCTTCAGCACTGCGTAGGCAAACAGGGCCGTGCCGCTGGTCTCAAGGTAGTTGCCCTCCACGCCGGGGTGGTCCATTACCTGCCAGAACATGCCGGTCTGCTCATCCTGGAACTTGTGGACATCCTCAATGGTCTGCTTGAACATGGCCATGATGCCGCGGTACTCGTTGTACAGCTGCTCGTCCATCCGCTCCAGCACATCCACCATGGCAACCATGAACCAGCCCATGGCCCGCAGCCAGAAGTTGGGGCTGCAGCCGGTCACCGGGTCGGCCCAGTACATCTGGCGGCTCTCGTCATAGCCGTGGTAGTACAGGCCGGTCTTTTCGTCCCGCATGTGCTTTTTGATGTTCATGAACTGCTTGTAGCTGTCGATGCAGCCCTGCATCTTGTTGAAGCGGGTCTCGTACTCCATGTAGAAGGGCTGGGCCATATAGGTGCCGTCCAGCCAGACCTGCCAGGGGTAGATGTCCTTGTGCCAGAAGTTGCCCTCTTTGGTGCGGGGCTGAGTGAGCAGCTGGCTGCGGATGGTCTCAATGGCCTTGCGGTATTTTTCGTCCCCGAAGATGTCATACAGGGTGAACAGGTTCTTGCCCTGATTCACGTTGTCCAGATTGTACTCCTTGGGGTCGTAGGTCTTGATGGAGCCATCCTCCTGCACAAAGTAGTCGATGAAGTTTTTGGAGAAGGTCAGGTACTTTTCATCGCCGGTGGTCTTGTACAGGCTCAGGCAGGCCGTGATCATGCAGCCGTCGATGTAGTTCCACTTGTTGGGTTTGCCGCTGCGCACCTTTTCAATGTTCCACATGGGGGCCTCGGCGCTGGAATTTGCGATCAGGTAATCCACATAACTGCCCAGCATGGACAGGATCTCATCATGGGTCATGGCTCAGTCCTCCTCAAAGTGTCCGACATTGGCAAAGCGCAGCCGCTCGCCCTCGTAACCGGTGATCTTGACGTTGTGCAGGTCGATCTCCTTGACGTTCTCGGCGTAGATGGCCAGCTTTTTCACATGGGGGCGGTTGTCGGCCATGGCAGCCTGGCCTTCCACTGCATCGGGGTCAAAGGTGATGGTCACATTCTTCATGCTCACCCGCTCAATGGGCTGCTCGGGCAGGCCGTCAAAGTAGCAGCCCGCGAACTGTGCGTCGGTGGCCACGATGTCCTCCATGGTCAGGGTGCCCAGCTTGGGGGTGTACTCGTCCACCGGCATGGCGTCGCGGCACTGCACATAGGGGCCGTGGCCGTCCGGGTCACAGAAATAGAACATATTGATGACAAAGGGAGCCTTGACGCCCCGCATCTCCACATTGCGGAACACCAGCCCGTCGATGACGGCGGTGTTGCCGCGGCCGCGGCGGGTCTTGACCCGCAGACCGCGGTCGGTGTGGTCCATCAGACACTGGGTCACCACCATATCTTTGACGCCGCCGCTCATCTCGCTGCCGATGACGATGCCGCCGTGGCCCTTGTCCAGCAGGCAGTTCCGGATCACGGTATGTTCGCAGCTCTTTTTCAGCTTCATGCCCAGGAAGACCTTGCTGGCCTTCATGGCAATGCAGTCGTCGCCCACATGGATGTTTACGCCGATGATGCGGGTGTACTCGCAGCTCTCGGGGTCGATGCCATCGGTATTGGGGGCATTGTAAGGATTGTTGATGTTGAAGTTGAGCAGGTCAAGATGCTTGACAAAGATGGGGTGGATGGTCCAGGAGTAGCTGTTCTGCACCGTGATGCCGTGCAGGCAGACATTCTCGCTGTCCACCATGGCCACGGCGCGGGGACGCCATGCGATCCGCTTGACCTTGGGGTTCACCCACCAGTCGCCGTTCTGGGCGTCGCAGTCCAGGGTGCCCTCGCCGGTGACCACCACATCATGCACCTGAGTGATGTTCAGCAGGCCCGCAAAGCTGTTCAGGGGGTTGCCCTCCCAGCCGGTCAGGTAGTATTCGTCTACCTCGTTTTCGCTGGGTAGCACGCCGGGCAGGATGGGATAGTGGGTGCGGTCATTGTCGCCCAGCAGCACAGCGCCCTTTTCCAGATAGAGGGTGGTGTTGCTCTTGAGGAACAGGCTGGCGGTGCGGTAGCGGCCGGCAGGCAGGTACACCGTGCCGCCCTTGGGGCAGGTGGACAGGGCCGCCTGCAGCTTGCCGGTGTTGTCGGTCTCGCCGTCGGCCACCAGGCCGTAGCGGGACGCATCCACAAAGAAGGTCTCAGCCTCGGTGGTGAAATCAAGGCTCAGGGTCTCGCCCTCAGCCTGCACGGTAACGGTGTAGGCCGTGCCGGGCAGCAGGGAGAACAGGGAAAAGACGTTGGTCTGGCAGGCGGTGTAGACCGTCTCCCCGTTCAGCTGAACGGAAAAGGGGTGGGCCGGGCGGAAGCACAGGCCGTTTTCCAGCTCAAACACGGCGCTGCGGGTCATGGAACGGATCAGGGAAAGCTTCATAAACAGGATGCCTCCTTGGAAATTGATGGATTTATGGGTTGCCCGCCAGGGGCGGACATGGTACACTGAAGGTAAAATGGATGTGGAATTGAGGTGTGCTGATTGAAAGCGGAACGGGAAAAACTGAACAGCCGGGTGGCCGCCATGGCGCTCCGGCTCCAGACCGGGCAGTATGAATTGACGGAGGAGGAAGATGTCTGCCGGATCATTCTGGTGTCGGGCAGCAGCTGCATGCTGGTGCGCGGCGGCGAGAGCGTGCTGGTAAACCCCGGCTGTGTGCTGCTGCTGGGCCCCGGCGGGGGCATTCTGCAGCAGAGCGGGCACGTGGCGCCGGAACTGATCGGGTGCCAGTTCCCGGCCGGTGCGCTGACCGAGCTGAAGGGCCTGATGCAGAAGGATTTTGGCCTTCTGTTTGAGCCGGGAGCCCAGACCACCCTGTACGGCCCGGTGCAGTGGGCCAGCCGCCTGCGCACCCTGCTGGGCATGATGCACAGCGCCATGGGGGAACCGGACTACCCCGGCATGATCTACCTTGCCCTGATGCTGCACTATGTAGAGCAGGAGTGCAGCAGCGAGCGGCAGGAAGCCCGCCCCCGCAACGAGACGGTGGAGCAGATCTGCGCGTATCTTTCGGCCAACTACCAGCAGAAATTTTCGCTGGGGGACGTGGCTGCGCGGTTCTACCTCTCGCCCTACTACCTCAGCCGGCTGTTCCGGCGGGTCACGGGCCAGTCCATTGTGGATTACATCAACGGCCGCCGCATTGAGGCTGCCCAGCGCCTGCTGGAGACCACCGACCTGAACATCAGCGCGGTGGCCGAGCAGACCGGCTTTGCCTCTGCTGCCCACTTCCGCCGCGTTTTCCGCGACACCATGGGCACAGGGCCGCTGCAGTACCGCAAGAACCACCGCGGCTGATGCGGCCGCTCCAAAAGAAACACCCCCTGTGCAGTTCAGGCACAGGGGGTGTTTGCGTTGCGTCAGAATTTCTGTCCGCAGTGGGGGCGCTTAGCCCTTGACAGCACCGGCGGAGATACCTTCGACGAACTGATCCTGTGCGCAGAAGAAGACGATCAGCTGCGGCAGGATGGAGATCAGGGACAGAGCCAGAATACGGTTCCAGGCAAAGCCGGTATCACCGTCCATGGACAGCTTGACAAACAGAGACATGGGGTACTTTGCAGGGGTCTGCACGTAAAGCAGGGGGCCCATGAAGTCGTTGCAGCTCCACATGAACTGGAACAGTGCGCAGGACACCAGAGCGGGCATCAGCATGGGGACAATGACCTTGTACAGGGTCTGGAAGGAGTTGCAGCCGTCAATGGCAGCAGCCTCGTCCAGATCACGCGGGACATTGCGCATGAACTGCACCAGCTGGTAAACGAAGTAGGTCTCAGTTGCAAATGCAGTGTGGACCCAGATGGCCAGATAGAACGGGCTGTTGACCCAGCCGAACTTGGTGTACAGCAGGAACTGAGGAACGTTCAGAACGACCTGCGGCAGGAACAGGGTGGCCAGCATGATGCTGAACAGGATCTTCCGGCCGGGGAAGTCGAAACGGCCAAAGCCGTAAGCTGCAATGCAGGAGGAGACCACCGTGCAGATGACCTTGGGCAGAACATAAGAATAAGTGTTCAGCATGGCCTGCAGGATGTTGATGGAGCCGCCGAAGTTGTTCAGTGCGTTCCGATAACCCTCCAGCGTGGGGTTCTTGATCCACAGGCCGATGCCTGCAAAGATCTCGCTGTTGTCCTTAAAGGTGGCGCTGACCATCCACAGCAGGGGATAGATCATGATCAGGCCGACCAGGATCAGGACGAAGTACTTGAAAAACGTCGCAATGGCGTTGGATGCTTTCATTCCCATACTGTTACACCTTACCTTTCATCCGAGTAGTAGACCCACTTCTTCTGGCTGGTGAAGGCAATGATCGTGAGGATGCAGACGATCACGAACATGATCCAGGCCAGAGCGGAAGCCATGCCCATCTGGTTGGACTTGAAGGCGTAGTTGTAAACCAGAATGGAGATCAGGGTGGTGGAGTTGCGCGGGCCGCCGTTGGTGATGATGAAGGGGCCGTTGAACTCCTGGAATGCCTGGCAGATCTGAGTGACCAGGTTGTAGAAGATGATGGGGGTGATCATGGGCACGGTGATGGAGAAGAACTGCTTCCACTTGCCGGCGCCATCGATGGTGGCAGCCTCGTACAGGTCAGCAGGCACGCCCTTCAGAGCAGCCAGGAACAGCACCATGGCGGAACCGAACTGCCAGATGCGCAGGAAGCAGATGATCCACAGTGCGTAGTTGGGGTCGGACAGCCAGGAGGGGCCCTGTGCGTGGCCGAAGGTGACGGCGCGGATGATGGTGTTGACCAGACCGTCATCACGGAAGACCGCCTTCCACAGCACGGCGATAGCCACAGAACCGCCCAGGATGGACGGGATGTAGTAGATGGTACGGAACAGGTTCACGCAGGCGATCTTGAAGTTCAGGATGTATGCGATGAACAGAGCAAAGATCAGCTTCAGGGGCACGGTGATGAACGCGTACTTGAAGGTGGTGATCAGAGCCTTGGTGATCTTGGCATCGGAGAAGGCGGTGACGTAGTTCATCACGCCGTACTGGTGGATGCCGTTGAAGAAGTTCATATCGGTAAAGCTGTAGTACAGCGACTGACCGAACGGGATGGCCTTGAACACGACGAAGCCGATGATCCAGGGGATCAGGTAGAACAGGCCCTGCCACTTATCAAAGAACTTCTGAGCGGGGGTACGCCCGAGAGAGGGCGCTTTGCTTTCTTTCATCCGGGGATCCTCCTTTTATGGACTTTTGTTGTGACAAAACACGGGTCGTCACAATTTGGAAACAGTTTTGTCAGAGAATTGTAACCTGTACCTGAGAAAAAAGGGGCATCGGGCCTTGCGGGCATCCGATGCCCCCGCTATGTATGTTTGACTCAGGTCAAGCTGAAAACTCAGACGGTGTAACCAACAGCAGACATGCCGTCCAGCAGGGTGTCGACCACGTCAGCGCCAGCAGCGTTGTCGTAATCAACGGTATCGAACACTTCC
>CAVDVT010000112.1:0-5755 GCA_963612415.1 bacterium
AAAGGTCAGGGTGTGTGCGCCCAGCGTCAGGCTCTCGCCGTCCTTCACCACCACGCGGCGCTCCTTGGCAATGGCATCTGCCCCAAAGAACTGCTCCATATACAGGAAGGTCTTGGCGTTGCCCACCACCTGCATCTCCGGGTAAAGCGCCGCCAGCTTTGCAATGTTGGCGCCGTGGTCAGGCTCCATGTGGCTGACCACCAGATAATCCGGCTTGCGGCCTGCCAGTGCGGCCGTCAGGTTTTCCAGCCATGCGTCGGTGGCGCGGGCATCCACCGTGTCCAGAATGGCGGTCTTTTCGTCCAGGATCACATAGGAGTTGTAGCTGACGCCGGTGGGCACCGGGTACTGGCTCTCGAACAGGTCAATGGTAGTGTCGTCCACACCCACACCCAGAATGGCTTCGCTGATCTTTTTCACGCTCATAGCAGTTGTCCTCTCTGTCAATTTTTATCGCAGTGCCGGAAAGCCGGCAATATTTACTAGGAACCGTTCTTAGTATAGCACATCGTTACGGTTTTATCAAGAGTAACTTCACCCGGCACACAGCCCGGTCAGAGCGTATCGTCTTCCGGCAGTCTTGCTGCCACGGGCCGTCCCGGTTCATTTTCCAGTTCCAGCAGTGCCGCCGCGCTGGCCTCGTCCAGGCTCTGGACACTGCGCAGCTTCCGGCTGATGGCCCGGCTGCGCACCCCGATGAGGTTGTCCAGTTCTTCATCGGTCTGGCGCAGGCGCTGCTGCATCTTGGAAAGCCCCTGCCCGAACTTGTCAAACTCGGTCTTCACGGCACCCAGCAGCTGCCACACCTCGCCGGAGCGCTTCTGGATGGCAAGGGTCTTGAAGCCCATCTGCAGGCTGTTCAGCAGCGCAGCCATGGTACTGGGACCTGCCACATTCACCTGATAGTCCCGCTGCAGCACTTCCAGAAGGCCTGCGTTCACTACCTCGGCATACAGCCCCTCAAAGGGCAGGAACAGGATGCCGAACGTTGTGGTATAGGGCGGCTCCACATATTTTTCATGGATGTCCTTTGCCTCGCTGCGCAGCACCAGTTCCAGCGCATGGCGGGCATTCGCCACAGCCTGCGGGTCGCCCGCCTCCTGCGCATCCTGCAGGTGGGCATAGGTATCGCCGGGGAACTTGGAATCGATGGGCAGCCAGACGGTGCCGCCGTCCACGCCCGGCATCTTGATGGCATACTCCACCCGCTGGGTGCTGCCCGGGATGGTGGCCACATTGGTCTCATACTGTTCCGGAGCCAGGATTTCTTCCAGAATGGCCCCCAGCTGGATCTCGCCCAGAATGCCGCGGGTCTTCACGCCTGAAAGCACCTGCTTCAACCCGCCCACATCGGCGGCAAGGCTCTGCATCTCGCCCAGACCCTTGTACACCTGCTCCAGCTGGTCGTTGACAGCCTTGAAACTCTCGGTCACCCGCTTTTGCAAAGCGTCCTGCAGCTGTTCGTCCACGGTGTGGCGGATCTCGTCCAGCTTCTGGGCATTCTGGGCCTGCAGGGCGGCCATGTTCTCGGCCAGCGTGCGGCGCAGTTCTTCCAGCTTCTGGGTATTGGCCGTTTCCAGACTCTGCAGCCGCTGGGTCAGGATCTGCTGCTGGCCGCTCTGGCCCTGTGCCAGCGTGGCGCTCATGCTCTGCACAGCTGTCTGCAGCGTCTCGCTGACACTGCGGATGGCCGTGTAGTTCTGCTCCGCCATAGCGGCCTGCTTTGCCGCAAAATCCCTGCTCTGGGCGTCCAGCTGCTGTTCCAGCCAGCGCTTCAGTTCCTCGTTATCCTGTCCCTTCTGGGGACGGCCCATCCGCCAAAGCACCAGTGCCAGCAAAAGGCAGATGGTGACCAGCAAAAGGGTGTACAATCCTGCTAAATATTCCATTTAATCTTCCAGATCCTCAAAATCGATCAATTCTTTCCGGGTGTCCAGTGCATCTCCGTAAAGGCCCGCGCCGTCCGCTTCGCACTCACCGGACTGGTTATCGTAGGGGTCCGAGCGGAAGCCGGTCATGGGCGGGTCAAAGGGTGCTTCAAACGCAGAGTTTGCCACCATCCGCCCGGTGTCCAGACTGCCAAAATAATGACGGCGCAGTTCTTCCTCACCCTGACGGGCCATAGAGGCGCCAAAGGAGCAGTCCGCATACATCCAGCCCTTGGGGGCAATGTAGAACATGGCCCAGTCGTGGCAGCCCACACCGGTGGGCGACACCGACAGGCCGCTCTGCCACCGGGCCGGGATGCCCACCAGACGGCAGAGGGTGATAAAGGTCAGCGCCATGATGCCGCAGTCGCCCCGGCGGTCACGGGCGCACCGGTCCGGCAGACACTCCTGCACAAAGTAGGCAGGCTGGTAGTGGTAGCGCACGTTCAGGGTGACGTAATCGTAAATGCGCTTTGCCTTTTCCGCCGGGTCGGTGATGCCAGTGGTCAGCTGGGCCGCCAGTGCCCGCAGGAACGGGGTGAACACGATGTGCGGAGCCTGCTCCTCGGTATCAAAGGCCGGCTGCTCGGCAGCGGGCACAAAGTCCAGCGGGTCTGCGTAAACAGCGGTGGTGCGGTAGCGGTACTGCACTTCAAAGCGGCGGTTCTCGGTCAGGTCAGCTTCCCAGCAGACCGTGCGCTGGGGCGCATTGGGGTCTGCAATACGGGCAGGTGGCTCAGAAAAGCTTTGCAGCTCAATTTTGCTCTGGGCCAGACATTCTGCCGGGATGGGCAGCCAGGCCCGCACATGGACACTGTTCCGTCCCTCGGCCTTTGCCTTTTCCAGCGCGGCAGCAAATGCTTCGTCCGACATGCCCACACTGGCTTTGATGGTGATGCGGGCGCTGGCCTGTCCCTCCCGCACCATTTTCTCGTGGATGCGGCGGCGGCGCTCCCGGGCAAGCAGTGCCGGGGCAGGCGGGTCGATCTGCCGGGCGGCCAGATCGGCGTGGGTGGCGATCAGCGTTTCGGCAAAGCGGTCAAGATAATGCTTTTCGCCTTCCACAAACCGCCAGTCGATGCGGCCTTCCCGCACCAGCCGGCGGAATTCTTCCACTGTGAAGTCCTTTACAAGGCCCTGCATCCGGGCCACCGCCTGTGCTTCGTTCCAGCAGTATTCTGCCGGAATGCGGCGCATGATCTCCCGCTGCACCAGCATGGCTTCCTGCAGGGCATCCACACCGTGCGGGGCGGGGTTTTCCGGCTGCTCCCAGCCGGGCTTTTCCAGCCCCTGGCTGCGGGGGCTGTTCTGGGTCTGGGTCCAGTCCTCGGCCAGGTAGTCCTCAATACGGGCAATGGCATACTCATAATATCCCGCCGCCTTCAACCGCTCCACGTCGTCGGGCAGGCCCACATTCAGGCTGCGGAACCACTCATTCTGATCTTTCATCCCAGTTCATCCTTTCCTCTGTCTCAGGGCGCCTGTTCTTCCCAGAACGCCGCTGCTTCTTTCAGCCAGCCCTCGGCATCGGTGCCAACACCAACGCCGCAGACATGGGGTGCGTACTCGTAAGCATGGACGATGCAGGGCACACCCTGCTCATTCAGTGCTTTTTGCAGCTCCGGTCCCTGCTTTTCTGCATCCATCCACGCAAGGACTTCATCTCCCTTGCCATACCAGAGATAGGTCGGCGGGTACTGCGCGGTGATCCCTTCTGAAACGTTGTAATCGTAGTATCGCTTCTCACAGTCCACGGCATCCATCACCAGCCGGTAAGCAGGCTTGAACCAGTTAAAATCATTCACCGGATACCCCAGCATCAGAACACCGGGCCGGGGCACACCATATTTTTCACAGCCCTGCTCACTGCCTGCAAACACTCCGGCGATCTGTCCGCCGGAAGAATACCCCACCAGCGCATAGTTATCGGTGCGGACGCCGAAATGCTCCGCATTTTCGGTGATGAGCCGGAGCGCCCGGCCCAGATCTTCCAGCGGGGCATCCTTTCCGGCTTCCGTTCCGATGCGGTAGCGCAGCGAGAATACTGCATATCCCATCTGATGCAACTCCCATGCAGTGGCCGTACCGCCCTGCATGCTGCTGGTATAGATCAGTGCATTGCCCGAAAGGACCAGTGCGTACTTTGCCCCGGGCTCTTTGGCCGGGAAATAGTAAAGCTCTGCATGGTCACGGCTGGCATCCTGCGCGATCTCCTCCGGGCTGTACAATTTATAAGTGACCTGCGTTCCCGCATTCACAGTCTCGATCAGATAGTTCAGGCCCGCCACACAGCTGTCCACGCTGTATGGCCCCACCACTTCTTCCAGCGTTTCTTCGTCGCGGCAGTCCCGCAGCAGATCGCAGTCCCTCTCCCATACCCTTGTATAGGTGCTGATGCCTGCAGCCTGAATGCCCAGGTTTGCGCGGAGTTCTGCCATCCGGGTCTGGGGCGTGATGTTCGCCTCGCCAAGCGTTCCCTCTGCTCCGGCGGGCAATGCCAGCAGTGCAAGCAGACACACCAGCGTAAAAAGGATCCGTTTTGCCTGTTTCATGGGCCTATTCCTTCCCATTTCTTCCGCGCAGCCTGCATTGCATTTTCCGACAAAGAGGACTATAATAAGTCTCTGCAAAGGCATAGCCGGGCGTTTTTGTTCTATTGTATCACAACCAACGGTATTGTCAAAACATTCTTGCACCAGAAAGAGGTCTACCATGCCGGAATCCATCCTCACCAATTACCACACTCACACGGCCCGCTGCCACCACGCCACAGGCACAGAGGAGGACTACATCCAGACAGCCCTGCGCTGCGGCTACAAGGTGCTGGGCTTTTCTGACCACACCCCGTGGCGCTACGCAGACCCGGACTTTGTTTCCCGCATCCGGATGCTGCCGGAGGAACTGCCCGGCTATGTACAGACCCTGTGCCAGCTGCGGGACAAATACGCCGACCGCATCCACCTGCACATCGGGCTGGAGGTGGAATACTTTCCGGCCTATGTGGAGGCCCTTGCAGAGGAAACGGAACGGCTTGGCATCGAGTACTGGATCTTTGGCTGCCACTACGACAAGACCGATGAGACCGGCATCCACTTTGGCCGCTCCCGCACCGACCTTGATCTGCGGCATTATGCCGAACACGTGGAGGCCGGGCTTGAGACCGGACGCTACCGGTATCTGGCCCACCCGGATATCTTCCTGAGCCACTGGCCCCGCTTTGATGCCGCCGCAGAAAAGACCTGCCGCGAGGTCTGCGCCGCCGCTGTGAAATACGGCATTCCTCTGGAGTACAATCTGGCCGGGCTGGAAAGCCACGGCCATGCCGACGGCTCCCTTGGCTACACCAACGATCTGTTCTGGCAGGTGGCGGCAGAGTATCCGGTCAAAGCCATTGTGGGCTGCGACGCCCACGCCCCGGAGGAGCTGGACCTTGTTCCCCTGCTGCGGCAAAAGCAGGCGTACCTCAAGGGCCTTGGCATTGAAGTGATGGACATTTTGCCCAGCCTGGAATGAATCATTTTTGATTGTGCTTTGGGCAGAACTCTGTTATATTAAAAGGGAGTATTGCACACACTGAGGGGAAACCGGAGGATCGCGGCTCCGGTCAGGAAATAGCCATGAGTGAGATCACTGTCCGGCCTATGACGCCGGAGGACTGGACGTCCGTTTCAAAAATATATCTGGAGGGCATTGCCACCGAACACGCCACCTTCCAGACCGACTGCCCGCCCTACACGGCGTGGGATGCCTCCCACACAAAGGAGTGCCGTTTGGTCGTTCTGGACGATGGCGTGGTGGCCGGCTGGGCCGCCCTGCACCGGGTAGAC
>CAVDVT010000113.1:0-5708 GCA_963612415.1 bacterium
ACCACGCTCTGACCGCAGAAAAGCGCACATTGCTCCACAATGCAGCGGCATTCAATGCTGTGGAGGCCGGTTCTTATGCGCTGGATGATGAACTGCAGCGGCTCATCGGCAAGCGTGCAGCCGATTTTTACGAATATGCCATTTCCCAGAAAAACGGCTGCCTTGTGTGCAGCATTTACTTCCAGAATCTGCTCAAGAAGAACGGCATTGACTTTGAAAATTTTGCATTTACTCCCAAGGAGGAGATCCTGATCGAGTACGGTCAGGCCATTGCAGAGGACCCCAAGCATGTGCCGGAAGAACTGTTCGCAAAGCTGAAGGCAAACTTCACCGAGGAAGAGATCGTTGTCATCACGGCCATGGGCGTGATGATGATCGCCAACAACTACTTCAATGACATTCTGGATGTGACGCCGGACAAGCTGGTCTGAGCCGAAAATCGGGAGGGGGAGAGCAATGGCAGGACTGGTGCATTCCATCGAGGAACTGGTGGGGCACACCCCGCTGATGGAGCTGGACCGCTTTGAGCGGCAGCAGCAGTGCGGGGCGCACCTGCTGGCAAAGCTGGAGTTCTTCAACCCCACCGGCAGTGTGAAAGACCGTGCCGCACTTTCCATGCTCAATGCTGCGGAAGAAGTCGGCCTGCTGAAACCCGGCGGCACCATCGTGGAGCAGACCAGCGGCAACACCGGCATCGGTCTGGCGGCGTTTGCAGCAGAGCGTGGGTACAAACTGGATATTTTTCTGGAGCGGGGTGCCTCGCTGGAGCGGCGGCTGATGCTGCTGGCCTACGGGGCGCGACTTCTGGATTACAAAGACGCCACCGGCGAGCGTCCGGAGGCGCAGCGCACCCACCCCTGGCAGGAGCCGGAGCGGGAGGCGACGCTGGAGGAGATCGCAGCCTACTGCCGCCGCACCGGTGCCTATTTTAACAATCAGGCGGCGAACCCGGCAAACCCCGAAGCGCATTACCGCACCACCGGGCCGGAGATCTGGCAGGATACAGAAGGCCATGTGGATATTCTGGTCTGCATGGCGGGCACCGGCGGCACGGGTTTCGGCACAGCAGGTTATCTGCGCAGCCGCAACCCGAATCTGCAAGTGGTTCTGGTGCAGCCCCATCCGAACTCCCGCCTGACCCCGGAGCACCCGGATGCGCAGATCATAGATGGAGTTCTGCCTGCCTACGGCGTTCCAGAAAGCGCACTTTCCGACTATCTGCGGCCAGACTGGAGCGATGCGTGCATCGATGTCCGCACCGAGGAAGCCTACGAGACAGCTCATGAGGTGCTGCGGGCGGAAGGACTGTTTCTGGGCACATCGGCAGCAGCGGCTTTGCACGCAGCGGTGCAGGTGGGCCGCAGACCGGAGAATCAGGGAAAGAACATCGTGATCATCGTCCCGGACAACGGCATGAAATATCTGTCTACGCCGATGTACCGGCAGAAATGATAAAAACACGATGATGCGTTTGACTTCTGAAAAGATTGCATAGGATTTTATAAAAGTATTATTCTTCTGTTAATTTTAGCACTCTCCTATTGACAGTGCTAATGAACGGTGCTATAACAGTGGCGTGCTCAGGAGGAAGGGCAAAAGGAGAGCCGGAAGGCTCCCCAGAAAGCCCTTCTGAATGGACGCTTCAGATTTTTTGCCCCGACCCGAACGCCGGGATTGGAGGAATGATTTATGCTTATGCCGACTGTTTTCCATGAAAACCTGTTCGATGATTTCTTCGATCCGTTCTGGAATGACGCTGCACTGGAACGTGCTATGAACCGTGAGGCTCGTGGCGCCTTTGGTAAGCGTGGTGCAAACATGATGAAGACCGATGTCAAACAGACGGACAATGGCTACGAAGTAGCTGTTGACCTGCCGGGCTGCAAGAAGGAAGACGTCCAGATGGAACTGGACGACGGCTACCTGACCATTCAGGCAGTGCGCAGCCACAGCAACGATGAAAAGGATAAGAAGGGCCGCTATCTGCGGCACGAATCCTTCTCCGGCACCTGCGCGCGCAGTTTCTACGTGGGCGATGTGAAGAAGGAAGACATCCACGCAAAGTTCGAGGATGGCGTCCTGCACATCGAGCTGCCTGCTCCTCAGCAGACGAAGGCTTTGCCTGAGAACCCGAATTTGATTGCAATCGAGTAAAACGCCGGTCGTGTGCGCCAAGGCACAACGCACATAAAGTGGCCCCGGAGAGCTGTAACAAGCCCTCCGGGGCCATTTTTGTTTCCCGACATCTTTTCCGCAGCGGCAGGGCGTGGTAGAATAAGGGCAGAACTGATCCACAGGTGAGAAAATCGAACTTCAGAGAGAGGAGATGTTTCTATGCAGTCTGATGAACTGAAACGCCGGATCTCGGCAGGCAGAGGAGATGCTCTGGCCGATCTGGTTTTGAAAAATGCCAGAATTGCCAATGTGTTTACCGATGAGATCGACACCGCTGATATTGCCATCAGCGGAAACTGCATCGTGGGCGTGGGCGCGTATCATGGCCGGAAAGAAATCGATCTGCACGGCAAATATGTCTGCCCCGGTCTGATCGATGGGCATATCCACATCGAAAGCTCTATGCTCTGCGGTCCGGCCTTCGAGGAAGCAGTGCTGCCCCACGGTACCACTGCGGTGGTCACAGACCCGCACGAGATATCGAACGTTGCGGGGCTGGAAGGCTTGGATTTCATGCTGGAAACGACAAAAAATCTGACCCTTTCGGTTTATTTCATGCTGCCCTCCTGTGTGCCGGCCACGGATCTGGATGAATCCGGTGCAGTGCTGAACGCGGAACAGCTCCGGCCTTACTACCGCAATCCCCGCGTGCTGGGGCTTGCGGAGCTGATGAATGCCTATGGGACGGTACGCTGTGACCCGAAGATCCTGCAGAAGATCAGCGACTGCACCGAAGCGGGAAAGATCGTGGATGGCCATGCGCCGCTCTTGAGCGATAAGGACCTGAATGCTTATATTGCGGCAGGCGTTCAGTCCGATCACGAGTGCTCCAATATCGCGGAAGCCATGGAAAAACTCCGGCTCGGACAATATATCATGATCCGGGAAGGAACGGCTGCAAAAAATATGGAGGCCATGGTGCCGCTGTTCCGGGAGCCCTATTGCAGCCGCTGCATGTTGGTGACGGATGATAAGCACCCCGGTGACCTGCTGGACAGCGGACACATCGATTCTAACATCCGCAAAGCGATCCGGTTGGGTGCAGACCCGGCAGTGGCCGTCAAAATGGCGACGCTGGTTCCGGCACAGTATTTTGGACTAAAGCAGCACGGTGCCGTAGCACCGGGGTACCGAGCAGATCTGGTCGTGGTTTCTGATCTGGAATCCTTTACGGTCGAGCAGGTTTACAAGAACGGCACGCTGGTAGCCGAGCACGGAAAAACGCTGAAACCTGCACCGCTTGAAATCGACCACGCACGCTTTGCACACGTTATGGATTCCTTTGATCTGGATGAGATCACGCTGCAGGATCTGGAACTTCGGGAAAGCGGGGAGCAGGAGCGTGTCATCTGCCTGAACCGGGGTGAACTGCTTACAGAGGAAAAAATCATCCCGTTCCAACGGCATCCGGGCAAAGCTCCCGGTGTGGACCCGGAACACAACATCGTAAAACTGGCCGTTTTTGAGCGGCATCATCACTCCGGCCATGTGGGCATTGGCTTTTTAGGAAACTTCAGCCTGAAAGGCGGAGCCGTTGCATCGAGCATCGCGCATGACTCCCATAACCTGATCGTGGCAGGGGACAACGATACCGACATGGTGCTGGTCGGCAACACCGTGCGGAAAAACAAAGGCGGACTTGCGTTTGTGGCAGATGGGCAGGTCGTGGCAGAACTTGCGCTTCCGGTGGCCGGATTGATGAGCACCGAAAGCGTAGAGAGCGTTGCGGCAAAAATGCAGGCGCTGAACGATGCCCTCAAGGCACACGGCGTGGCAGAAGACATCGGCATCTTTATGACCCTCGCCTTCGCCAGCCTTCCGGTTATTCCCAGACTCAGACTGAATACCTATGGCATCGTCGATGTAACGCAGCAGAAAATCGTTCCGGCTGTTTTTTAATAGGTGATAACAAAAATACTGCCGGAGATCGACCTGAATGGTCCGTCTCCGGCAGCAGAATATTTAATACGCTTCAGGGGCTGTAATCGTCTCAGAGCAGTGCTTCAAACAGACCAATCATCAGCGGCATGGTCAGGATGGAGAGCAAAGTGCTCAGAACATAGAGCGCGCTGGAATGAGAGGCATCCCGGTCGTAGAGCTGCGCCATGGAAGTGACGGTTGCACAGGACGGCGTAATGGCAGAAAGATAGACCGTCATCAGGATGGATTTTCCGTCCGGAATCCAGCTGGAAGCACGGACTGCCCAGAGCAGCAGGACAATGACCAGAGGAACGCCCAGCAGACGCAGAACCACCGGCAGGTAGTTGCGCGGGGTGCAGAAGACTTTTTTCAGCGGTACTTCGGCGATTGCCATACCGGCCAGCAGCATTCCCATAGGACCAATCATGTTGCCGACACTGCTTAATGTGCTGGTGATC
Organism: bacterium; assembly: GCA_963612415.1. Lineage (GTDB taxonomy): Bacteria > Bacillota > Clostridia > Oscillospirales > Ruminococcaceae > Faecalibacterium. Next base: position 4,554 of record CAVDVT010000113.1, read on the forward strand.
GGAGCTGGCAGCGTGATGTGCAGCAGATACAGCAGCGCACCGGCCACAATGGCGATCAGATTGACATTGGTGAGGAGCTTTTTCCATTCCAGCCGGGCAGACCCCTGCAGGCAGGCGCTTGCATGGGTCCAGAGCAGTACCAATTGCACGATCACAAAGGCGCAGGAGTAGACGACATATTCTTCGCCCAGCAGAGCCTGCACCAGAGGAATGACCAGTGCGGCGGCATTGCTGTAAATGATGTTGACCTGCTCCACGGCATCCAGTTTGAGAGGTCTGCGGAACAGGACATTCAGAAGCAGGAATACAATGTGCATCCCCACTGCGATGCCCATGGAAAAGAGCAGCCCGGTGCGGATCTCCGGCGTGTCGTCAATCTGAAACGCATCCAGCACGACGCAGGGCATGACCAGATAGACAAAGACAACGGACAGGACTTTGCTGTCCGAGGGCTTCAGCAATCCGGTTTTGACAATGGCATACCCCATCAGCAGGATCAGGAACAATTGTGCGATCTGCTGCATTAACAAAAGACTGACTTGCATTATGAACCCTTCTTTTGAATTTTCACGTTTGCAGCACCATCCTACTCTTAGAAGCGAGCCGCGTCAAGAGAAAAATTGACGGAAATTCTTATTTGATGAATCGGAATTTGTGGAGGTGAGAATATGAAACTTGATAAGTATGCCAATGGTGCAGTAAGACAGTTCGCAATGAGTTTTGCAAAAGGAAGAATTGGCAATAATCTATTGAAAGAAATAGATTATTCAGATGAAACCATGAGAGAAGACCCCAGTTTTGTAGAACAATCGTTTGCGATTTTTCTAAATAATTTGGAATTTGACGAAGAAGGAAATACTTTAAATTACTTGTATAGTGAAAAAAGAGCAGCTCAGTATATTCGCCGATACTTTGATAGTAGTTACGAAGTTGAACCGCCATTTGAACCATGGGAGCTGGAATTAAATCCAGTTAGTAAGGAGTCATATAATAGATAAATTCCAGTTTGTCAAAGAAAAAGGAGCAATAAAATGACGATGGAAGAACGGGCGGCACAGGCCGCCGAATTGAAAGCAACGGGTCAGTGCAACTGCACACAGTCGGTGCTGAAGGTGTTTGAGGATAAGCTGCCGGTGGATGCCGATACCTTGATGA
>CAVDVT010000114.1:0-5656 GCA_963612415.1 bacterium
TGGAAACACCCTGAGTGCGGAAAAACAATCGGAAGATTTTCAACATAATCGGATATCCATTTCTCCGCCTTTTGGCAAAAGAGCCGTATACTTAAAATCAGAAACCCCATGTGCCCAACCGTTAGGAGGAGAAACGCTATGGAAACCAAGAAAAAGAGTGTCTGGCGGCGGATCAAAGAGGAAAAAACGTCCTATCTGATGCTTCTGCCCAACCTGATCATGTTCGCAGTCTTCACCATCTATCCCATTCTGTGGACGATCCGGTATTGCATGTTCGATTATAAAGGTTACGGCACCCCCAAGTTTGTGGGTCTTGCCAACTTTACCCGCATTGCCCGCGATACGGTGTTCCAGCAGTCCATCATAAACACCTTTGTCTACGTGGGCGGCAAGCTGCTGCTCACCCTGCCTATCGCATTCATGCTGGCCTTCCTGCTGAGCAAGAATACCCGTTTCAATGCGGTGAGCCAGTCCATCATCTTTACCCCCACCATCATGTCCAGCGCGGTCATGGCCCTGATCTTCTACCTGCTGTTCAACACCTACAACGGCGAGATCAACCGCTTTTTGACCTGGCTGGGTGTCATTGACGAAAACGTGAACTGGCTGGGCGTGAAGTACGCCATGCTCACTTGTATCATCATTGCAGCATGGGGCGGCATCGGCAACTACATGGTCTACTTCATTGCCGGTCTGACCGGCATCTCCACAGAAGTGTACGAGAGCGCCAAGCTGGACGGTGCCAACGCCGCCCAGATCCTGTTCCGCATCACCATCCCCCTGCTGGCTCCCGTCATGAAGATGATCCTGATGCTGGCGCTGGTCGTTTCCTTTATGGATTACCAGAGCATCATGGTCTTGACCGAAGGCGGACCCATGAACCAGACCAATGTCATGTTCCTGTACATCTACCAGCTGTTCTTCCCCGTTACGGCGGGCTCCTCTGTGGTGCAGGAGTTCGGCTACGGTGCGGCCTGCAGTCTGGTGGCCGCTGCGATCATCGGCTGCGTGACCGGCCTGTACCTGATCCTTGCCAAGCGGCTGGATGCAGTGACCGGTGAATAACAGGAGGAACGAAACATGGCACGGAAAAAAATGAAATGGTCCGCAATGCGGCCCTCGGAAAAGCGCGATTACATCATCTACCTGATCGGCCAGATCCTGAAATGGCTGTTCGTGGGTGCAATGTGCATCTTTACCCTGTACCCCGTCATCTACACCCTGCTGGGCTCTTTCAAGACCAATGCGGAGCTGACGCTGGGCGGCAGCTTCCTGCCGGAAAAATGGCAGTTCAGCAACTACGTCTACGCGTTCCAGAAGCTGGACTTCGGCAAGTATTTCCTCAACAGTGTGATCCTGGCTCTGCTGACGGTGGTGTTCACCCTCATCACCGCCTCCATGGCTGCTTACGTCATTGCCCGGCGTGAGTTCGTGGGCAAAAAACTCATCTCCACGGCTTACCTGCTCAGTATGTTCATCTCGGTGGGCTCGGTGGCCCTGTACCCCCTGTACTCCCTGATGACCAAGCTGGGCCTGACCAAAAACATGATCGGCCTTGCTCTGGTGCTGACCGGCGGCCAGGCAGCCAACATCTTCATGATCTCCGGCTTTGTGCGGGGCGTTCCCAAGGATCTGGACGAGGCGGCCACCATTGACGGTGCAGGCCCCTTCCGCATCTTCTGGCAGATCATCGTTCCGGCCATCAAGCCCATTCTGGGTGTCATTGCCCTGTTTGCCTTCCGTCAGGCATGGAACGAGTTTGTTACCGCACAGGTCTTTACCATGGCAAACCCCGGCCTGAAGACCCTGAGCGTGGCCGTTGCCAACCTGCGCTACTCGGCCAACGCTGCGGCAGAGTGGCATATCATGACGGCAGGCGCTTCCATTGCCCTGCTGCCCATCCTGCTGGTGTATCTGGCCGCAAACCGCCAGTTTATCACGGGCCTGACGGCGGGCGCTGTCAAGGGCTGATGTGTTTTTGCAAGTGAAAGGAGCTACCATGAGTACCTATCGACACGAGATCACAGAGATCGCGCCCCACACCTGGTGTCTGAGCGAGTTCCGGCTGGTGAACGCCTTTCTGGTGGAGGGCACTGAGAAGGCTGCCCTCATCGACACCGGCTGCGGCATTGGCAGCATTGCAAAGGAAGTGCGGGAGCTGACCGACAAGCCCCTGATCATCCTGCTCACCCACACCCACTTTGACCACGACGGCGGCATCTGCCAGTTCCCCGGTGTGCCGGTGTATGTGAACCCGCTGGACGGCGAGAAGATCGAAGAAGACCACCAGAAGATGGCAAAGTTCATGGGCACGGTGGATTACAACAAGATGCGCAGCTTCTACATCCAGTCCCGCGGGCCCATCCGCTGCCCGGATCTGGATCAGGCTGAGCTGCTCAAGCTGGTGCCCACGGAGCCCACGAACGACAAATACGACTGGCTCCCCGTGAACGATGGGGATGTCATTGACCTGGGCGGCCGTCAGCTGAAGGCCATCCTGACCCCCGGCCACACCGACGGCAGCACCTGCTTCCTGGATGCAGAAAACCGCATCCTGTTCAGCGGCGACTGTGCCAACATCTCCATCATCCTGGGCCGTCAGCCGGACAATGATCTGCGTCTGGTGAAGATCTGCAACAGCACCATGACCAAGCTCTGGAACCAGGAAGCTTCCTTTGACAAGCTGGCTGTGGGCCACGATGCCGTGACTCTGGACAAGCAGATCGTGCGGGACTACCGTGACCTGTCGGCCGGGCTGCTGGATGGCAGCATCACCGGCAAGTACGAGGAAGTGGGCTTCCGCAAGGGCGATGTGGCCCGCTTGGGCATGGCGGAACTGTGGTATCAGTGCGACGCCTGATGCCCGCTTTCTAAAAACAAAAACGCTCCCCTGCCGGGGACAGGCGGAAAGACCCGCCGCTCCGGCAGAGGAGCATTTTGCATTTTTGTGGGGAACTTACAGGGCGCCGTCCTTCAGCATTTGCAGCACCTCGTGCAGGCTGGCGCATTCTGTGGTGTAGAGGGAGCGCATCTCGTCGTCGGCGGGGAGCAGATCCGGCACCATCACCGTGACAAAGCCCCCGGCGGCACCGGCGCGCACGCCGTTGTAGCTGTCCTCCAGCACCAGGGTGTGGGCGGGGTCTGTTCCCAGCTTCTCCGCCGCCAGCAGAAAGATCTCCGGGTCGGGCTTGGAGCGCTGGACCTGCTGGCCCGACACCAGCGCCTTGAAGTAATGGGTCAGCCCCCAGTTGTTCAGGTTGCCCTCGATCACATGGACGCGGCTGGAAGATGCCACAGCCATGGGGATGTGCTGCGCGTCCAGCCAGGCCAGCAGTTCGTCCAGACCCGGCTTTTTGGGCACCGGCTTCCGGAACTCCTCGTCGGCGACCCGGTGCAGACTGTCGATGACGGCATTGGCGTCGCAGTCCTCTCCGTAGAAACTGCGCACAATGTTACGCGAAGTTTCACCTGCGGTGCCCCGTTCGGCCTCCGCAAGGCCCTCTTTGTAGGGCAGGCCCAGCGCCGCCAGCGCCGGTTCCCAGAATGTGGCCCACATCCGCTCGGTGTCGAACATCAGGCCGTCCATGTCAAAAATCACGCCATTTATCATAGAGGTCGCCTCCCTTTCCTTAGAATAATATCACAATTTAGAACAACTTACAGCCCCCAAACATGAAAGATTTTACGATTCCTTGCAAAATGGGTTCATGCTATTATAATAGAAAACAACATTCGGCATTTTGAAAAGCGGCCCAGTGCAGTCCGCATTGCTGTGTGAGATCAGAAAAGAGGGAATATTTATCATGTTGGATATCAAGATCACTCGTACCACTTCTCCCAAGGAGAAGCCCCAGGACGAGACCAAGCTTGGCTTTGGCAAAAAGTTCACGGACCATATGTTCGTGATGGACTACACGGAGGGCGAAGGCTGGCACGATGCCCGCATCGTCCCTTATGCTCCCTTCCCGCTGGACCCGGCTACCGTTGTGTTCCACTATGCGCAGGAAATTTTTGAGGGCATGAAGGCCTACCGTACTGCCGACGACACCATCCAGCTGTTCCGCCCGGAGTGCAACGCAAAGCGTATGCAGGATTCTGCCGACCGTCTGTGCATCCCCAAGATCCCTGTGGAGGATTACATCCAGGCGGTTGAGGCTCTGGTGGATGTGGACCGCGACTGGGTCCCCCACTCCGACGGCGCTTCCCTGTACATCCGTCCTTTTGTGTTTGCCAATGACGTGGGTCTGGGCGTCCACGCTTCCAAGCATTACATCTTCTGCATCATCTGCGCACCTTCGGGCGCTTACTATGCAGAGGGCATCAACCCCGTCCGCATCTACGTGGAAGACGAGTACATCCGTGCCGCTCCCGGCCTGACCGGTTTCACCAAGTGCGGCGGCAACTACGCTGCTTCCATCAAGGCCGGTGAGCTGGCTGAGGAGCAGGGCTACGCACAGGTGCTGTGGCTGGACGGCGTGGAGAAGAAGTACGTTGAGGAAGTCGGCAGCATGAACATCATGTTCAAGATCGATGGCAAGGTGTACACCGCCGCCACCGTGGGCACCGTTCTGCCCGGCGTTACCCGCCGCAGCTGCATTGAGCTGCTGAAGGACTGGGGCTATGAGGTCATCGAGGGCAAGCTGGCCATTGCAGACATCATGCAGGCAGCCCGCGACGGCAAGCTGGAAGAAGTCTTCGGCACTGGTACCGCCGCAGTCGTCTCCCCCGTCAAGGAGCTGGTCTGGAAGGGCGAACACGCTTACATCGGCGATGGCAAGATCGGCCCTGTCACCCAGAAGCTGTACGATACCATGACCGGTATGCAGTGGGGCAAGATCCCCGATACCAAGGGCTGGATCGTCCCTGTCGAGAAGAAGTATTGATCCTTCCCGTGTAAACTCTCTGTTCAGAATTTTTACAAGCGCCGCCGGGTGGGAACGCCCGGCGGCGCTTTGTTGTAATTGCTTTTCTTCCCGCGCAGTGCTAGACTAGGCATTGCAGTAAACAGAAACGAGAGGGAAACAGGATTATGGTCAAAAAATGGAGCGTGAGCTACCCGGCAGTCAACGGTACGGAGCAGCGCAGGGTGTATGTTTACCTGCCCACCATGTATGAGGCAGAGCCGGAGCGCCGGTATCCGGTGCTGTATATGTTCGACGGGCAGAACGTCTTTTTTGATGAGGACGCCACCTACGGCAAGAGCTGGGGCGTGGCTGACTATCTGGATTACACCGACACGCCGCTGATCGTGGCGGCAGTGGAGTGCAACGCAGGGCCCAACAACGAGCGGCTGGTGGAATATTCCCCCTACCGCTTTGATGACCCCCAGTACGGCCACTTCGACGGCAAGGGGCAGGCCACCATGAGCTGGTTCATCCACCGGTTCAAGCCCTTCATCGACCGCAATTTCCGCACCCTGCCGGACCGGGAACACACCTTTATCGGCGGCAGCTCCATGGGCGGCCTGATGAGCCTGTATGCTCTGCTTCAGTACAACGATACCTTCAGCCGGGCGGCGGCGCTCTCGCCGTCCATCTGGGTGTCGCCGGAAAAGCTTTCGGGCCTTGTGGGCCGGGCAAAGCTGGAGCCGGGCACGGTGCTGTACATGGACTACGGCTCCCGGGAGATGGGCAACCACGACGGGATGCGCAAGGGC
>CAVDVT010000115.1:0-5656 GCA_963612415.1 bacterium
GAAGCCATGGTGCGCTCAGTCACAAGCTCCGGTACGGTGTTATCATAGCTGTTGGGGAAAATGATGCCCAACGCATTGTTGTTCTGGCTCAGCATACTTCCTCGCCCTCCTTGACGGAATCAAATACTTTGGCGCCCTCTTTTACGGTAGCGCCTGCGCCAATGGTAAGGCCGGTACCTACGTGAGCAATGGGGCCCTCGCCGCCGATCTTTGCGCCGGCACCCACAACGACATCCTCAGCCAGGATGCAGCGCTTGACCACTGCACCGGCCTTTACGGTAACGCCGTCCATCAGGACTGCGTCTTCCACCGTTGCGCCTTCTTCCACGGTAACGCCTGCGCTCAGCACCGAGTGCTTGACGCGGCCGTAGATCTGGCAGCCTTCCGTGACCAGCGAATCCTGCACCACAGCGCGGGGGCCGATCTTCTGGGCGGGCAGAACGGGGTTGCGGCTATAGATCTTCCACTTCTTGTCGAAGATGTCGATGCCGGAGTTTTCGGGGTCCAGAACTTCCATGTTGGCTTCCCACAGGCTGTCGATGGTGCCCACGTCACGCCAGTAGCCGTTGAAGTGGTAAGCATACATTCTGCGGCCGTCCCGCAGCAGGGCGGGGATGATGTTCATGCCAAAGTCGTTCTTGGAGTTGGGATCTGCCTCGTCTTCTTCCAGATACTTCTTCAGCACATCCCAGTTGAAGATGTAAATGCCCATGGAGGCCAGGTTGGACTTGGGTACCGGGGGCTTCTCCTGGAACTCCGTGATCTTGTCGTTCTCATCCGCCACCATCAGGCCAAAGCGGGAAGCTTCCTTCCAGTCCACTTCCATAACGGCCACAGAGAACTCTGCGCCCTTTTCCTTGTGGAAGCGCAGGAAGTCCGCGTAGTCCTGCTTGCAGATCTGGTCGCCGGACAGGATGATCACATATTCCGGATCATAGCTGTCGATGAAGCTGATGTTCTGGTAAATGGCGTTTGCAGTGCCCTTATACCAGTCGGTGCCCTTTGCCTGCTCGTAGGGGGGCAGGGTGTGGACGCCGCCGTACAGACGGTCAAGATCCCAGGGCTGGCCGTTGCCAATGTACTCGTTCAGCTTCTGGGGCTGGTACTGCGTTGCAATGCCAACGGTGTCGATGTTGGAGTTGACGCAGTTGGACAGCGGGAAGTCCACGATGCGGTATTTGCCGCCGAAGCCCACTGCCGGTTTTGCCGTTTTCTGTGTCAGCGCATATAAGCGCGAGCCACGTCCGCCGGCAAGGATCATTGCCACAATTTCTTTTGCCATAGCTTTATTCTCCCCTTTTACACATTTCCGGATTGTTTGGATTTTGGAAATGGTTTAACTGTGTTGTGCGTGTAAAGCTCCGGGTCACTCCTCGGTCTTTGCGGCCTTTTTGGCACGGGGCTTGCGGGCAGGCTTTTCCGGTGCAGCGGCTGCTGCGGGGGCGGTTTCTGCCTTGGGTTTACGGCCTCGCTTTGCAGGGGCCTTTTCCGGTGCTTCTGCTTCCGCCTTTGCCTTGCGGGCAGGAGTCTTTTTGGGCTTTTCTGCCTTTACGGGTTCCGCTTCCGCTTTTTCAGCTTTGGCTGTTTTTGCCTTGGCGGGCTTGGCTGCGGTCTTCTTGGGTGCAGCCTTTTTCACAGCCTTTTCCGGTTCGGTCTTATCAGCAGCCGCCTTGCGGGTGCGCTTGGCGGGTACTTCAAAATACAGGGTACTCATGGGCGGCAGGGTAATGGTGATGCTCTGCTCAAAGCCATGCAGGGGCTTTTTCTTGGTGCGGACAGCCTTGTTGTGGACGGTGCCGGAGCCGCCAAAGGCCTCGTCGTCGCTGTTCAGCACTTCCTTGTAGGTGCCGGACACGGGGGCGCCCAGGGTGTAGCCCTCGCGCAGGACAGGGTTGAAGTTGCAGACCACCAGGATCTGCTTGCCTGCTGCATCCTTGCGCAGGAACGCCACCACGCTCTGCTGGGAGTCGTCGGGCACGATCCACTGGAAGCCCTCCCAGCTGTAATCGATCTGCCAGAAGGCCGGATGCTCCTTGTAGAAGGCATTCAGGGTCTTGACATAGGTCTGCAGCTCGGTGTGCTTGTCGTAATCCAGCAGCATCCAGTCCAGCTGCTTTGCCTCGCTCCACTCGGTGAACTGGCCGAACTCCTGACCCATGAACAGCAGCTTCTTGCCGGGGTGGGCCATCATGTAGCCAAAGAAGGTGCGCAGGTTTGCAAACTTGGCCTCGTACTCGCCCGGCATCTTGTTGATCAGGCTTCCCTTGCCGTGAACGACTTCATCGTGGCTGATGGGCAGCACAAAGTTCTCGCTGAAGGCATAGAAGAAGCTGAAGGTGACCTTGTTGTGGTTGCCTGCGCGGAACAGGGGGTCGGTCTTCATGTAGCTGAGCATATCGTTCATCCAGCCCATGTTCCACTTGAAGTTGAAACCAAGGCCGCCGTCGCTGGCCGGCTTTGTGACCATGGGCCATGCGGTGGACTCCTCTGCGATCATGTACTTGTGGGGGTGGCGGCCCAGCACCGTGTTGTTGAGCTTGCGCAGGAAGGCAACGGCTTCCAGATTCTCCTTACCGCCGTCCTTGTTGGGCTCCCACTCGCCCTGCTTGCGGTTGTAATCCAGATACAGCATGGAAGCCACAGCATCCACCCGCAGACCATCGATGTGGTACTGCTCGATCCAGTACAGCGCGCTGGAGATCAGGAAGCTCTGCACCTCGTTGCGGCCAAAGTCAAAGACCATGGTGCCCCATTCCTTATGTTCGCCGCGCTTGGGGTTGGGGTCTTCGTAGCAGGCTTCGCCGTCAAAGTTGTACAGGCCAAAGGCGTCCTTGGGGAAATGGGCAGGCACCCAGTCCATGATGACGCCGATGCCGGCTTCGTGCATCTTATCCACAAAAGCCATCAGATCCTTGGGGGTGCCGTAGCGGCTGGTGGGGGCAAAATAGCCCGTGACCTGATAGCCCCAGCTGCCATCGAACGGATACTCCATCACCGGCAGCAGCTCCACGTGGGTGTAGCCCATCTCGGTGATGTAGGGGATCAGCTGATCGGCCAGCTCCGAATAATTATAGGGAACGTCCTTGTCCTTCAGTTTCCAGCTGCCCGCGTGCATCTCATAGATGTTCATCGGGCCGTTGATCACGTCCGCTTTCTTCTGTGCAGCCTGCCAGGCGTCATCGTGCCAGGCAAAGCCGCCAATGTCGTAGACCTTACTGCCGTTGGACGGGCGGGTCTCGGCGTGGAACGCATAGGGGTCAGCCTTGTAAACAAGGTCGCCGGCCCGGGTGGTCACGCAGTATTTATAGACATCGTATTCTTTTACACCGGGAATAAACAGCTCCCATACCGAATCGCCATCCACTTTGCGCATCGGATGGCTGCCCGGCTTCCAGCTGTTGAAGTCGCCCACCACACTCACAGCGGTGGCATGGGGTGCCCACACACGGAACACCACGCCCGACTCTCCGGCACGGGTCTCAATGTGTGCGCCGAAATAGCGGTAAGCTTCGCAGTTGTTGCCCTGCTTGAACAGGTAGATCGGCAAATCCGATGGATCTTTCTGGATCTTTTCTTCCGTCGGTTTCATAAACAGCTCCTCCCCGTACAGGCCGCAGTGAGCCCATACCTTTTTACTCTCTTATATTAAAGAATTTTGTCCGATTTTTCAAGACCTTTCCGTAAATTCTAACACTTTTATTCGAGAGTGTTTCTTCGGTTTCTGACAGATTACCCAATTTTCAGGAAGTTTTCTATGCAAAGCGACAGAATGAGCAAAAATAATGGCTGCACTCTGTGCAAAACGCCGTAAAAAAGAAACACCCGTTCCGCTTCCCGCGCAAAACGCGAAAGAAGCAGAACGGGTGTATTTTCCGTGTGCTATGCAGTTCAGCCTACAACATAAACGTTGACCTGAATGGCTCCATTGATGACCGACTCTGCGTAGGTCTCATAGAACAGATCCACCAGGATCTCGCCCTTCTGCACCGCAATGCCGGTGTCTGTGGCGAGGGCATAACCGTAAACAAAGCTGCCATCCGTGGAAGTGATGTACAGCAGTGTGCCATAGGGGATCACGCTGGGGTCCACGGCAACCGTGCCGTAGCCCAGACCCAGACCCGACGAGCCCTTGCCCGTGCGGGAGTAGTAGCCGGTGGCCTTGCCCGTCAGCACCCGGCTGTAAGAAGCCGGGGCATTGGTGGTGCCGTCCGGCCCGGTCAGGGGCGAGACCGGCGCACCGGCGCCATACGTCTTGATGACGTGGTTGGTGGGCTCCACCGTGGTGGTCACATCCACCACCACGCTGTTTTCCAGCTCACCGTCCACATAGCGCTCGCGGGTGGTAACGGTCTGCTGGCCTTCCGAGCCATGCTGCAGGGTGGTGGCACGGCCGGTGTTGCGGAAATACAGGCTGGTGTAAACATACTGGGTATCATAGGGGATGGCCTGGGTCTCCACCTTATCCTGGTAGTCCACCCGATGCACTACGATCTCGCTGCCTGCCGTGACCAGCTGGTCCAGCGCAGGCTCAGTGTAGTCATCTTCCTCCAGCGTGATGCCGGCGCGCTCCAGCGCATCGGCAACGGTGCCAAACGCCATCTTCACGGGGTATTCCTGCCCATCGGCCTGAATACTCACCGTAAAGGCGCGCTCAATGTTCAGGGCAGCCAGACTGCCGCTGAACGCAGTGTAGTAAACGTGGTCCCCCTCCTCGGCCTGAATGCCGGAGAGACTCATTACGCGGGCGGGGTCAGTTTCAGAGCTGACCACCAGCTGACGCGCACCATGGGAGTCGGTGACGTAGGTCAGCCGCAGATTCGCGGCGGTCACAGCCAGGGTGAACACAAGGCTCACGGCCATAACGCAGAACGCCAGCACACGGGGTGTGGCCGCACGGGTGCAGCCACGCAATGCTTTTTGAAATTTGACGGAAGCGATACGAGACAACTCCTCTCTTTTCATCGTTTGGGATCGCTGCGGGCGTCTTCCACTGCCCGCTTTTCTGCGCCGGAAATACCCGGCACAAAGGGGCCGCACAGGCGGCTTTTTACTTCATGAAAATGAAATTTATACGCTGCAACGTCTGTTGAGCGGGCACTATTTTAGCAGACGACGCCCCGTTTGTCAAATCCGTGTAATTTTGTTTGACAATCGCTTCACATAGTTTTTTGTGCATTCTGTACATAGTTTTCCCGCATTCAGTGCGATTTCGAGCGTTTCTTTCCGATTTTCAGCCAAAAAATTGGTCTTTTGAGTTCATAATTTTTTAACATTTCAAGTGCGTTTTCCGGGGAGAAATCCGGCCGGATTTTTTCACATTTAGGCGCATCAAACCTGCTTTGCGTGACAATTTTCGGCAGAAATTCCAGCCCGATTTCCGGCTGAAAATCGCTCCGAATTACCCCGGAATTTCTGCCCGGAATGCCGTTCCGGCAAAATGCCGAAACGCTGAAAACTCCATAAAAAAAGCCCGGGCTTCCGCCCGGACATTCTGGCATCTTATTTTCCGCTGCGCACCCACGCCACAAGCTTTGCAGCATCGGTGCGGCCTTTCTCGTACATCTTTTCCAGACTGGCTTTGTCCTTGGTCAAGGTCGCCATACCCTCGGTGCTGTCCGGGGCAATGACGCAGGCCCTGCCTTCCCGTTCCAGCTCC
>CAVDVT010000116.1:0-5654 GCA_963612415.1 bacterium
TTGCTTCGCTGGAAGCTGCCGCTGCCGCCGCCAGCGAGGGCCACGACTGCGACGTATATTTTCTGGCTGTGGACAGCATCGGCGGTGCCGCCCAGCGGGACTATGCCAAAGACTACTACCGCGCCAACGACCTTGGCAGCGGTGAGGAGCGCAGCGGCATCCTGTTCCTGCTGGCGGTGGGCGACCGCAAATATGTCACCATTACGTATGGCGGAGGCGTGACAGCCTTTACCGATTACCGCATCGGCCAGATCGAGGACAGCGTGGTTCCTCTGCTCTCCAACAGCGACTGGACCGGGGCCGCCCAGACCTTTATCTCCCTGTGTGCCGACACACTGGACTACTACGCCCAGAACGGCACCCCCATCGATGTTCCGGGCAGTGAAGATGAGGGCAGCTCCCTCTGGGCCAGCCTCATCTTTGTCATCGGCATTCCGGTGGCGGTGGCCGGTGTCATCTGCGGTGTCCTGTACAGCCAGATGAAGACCGCCAAGCTCAAGACCGAAGCCAACGACTACATTGGCGCGGGCCTGAAGCTGCGGGTCAAGGTGGACAACTACACCCACACTGACCGGGTGCAGGTCTACGACCCGCCTGCAAGCACATCTTCCTCCTCCGGCGGTTCCTCCACCGACAGCGATGGCTTCGGCGGTTCTTCCGGCGGCTCGTTCTGAAAAGCACATACGCAAAAAGGGATGCAGTCCTCATCGGACTGCATCCCTTTTGTATCATCTGGTTTTACTTGTTGAAGACATCCTCGTTCAGCAGGTTCTCGCTCTTGGCCACGCAGATGGTGGCAACGGCGTCGCCCACCACGTTCAGGGAGGTGACCAGCATCTCGATGGGACGGTTGATGGCCAGGATCAGGGAGTAGGCCAGCAGAGCGCCATCGTTGACAAAGCCCATGCCGGACAGGATAGTGAACAGGATCACGGCCCCTGCACCGGGAGCGGCGGGAGTGCCCACCGAGGCCAGCAGAGCCAGCAGGGCAACCACCACCAGCTGGCCGGGAGTCACCGTGTAACCGGCACAGCCCGCAATGAACACCGTGGCAATGACCTGCATGATGGCGGTGCCGTCCATGTTGATGGTCATGCCCAGCGGCAGAACAAAGGAAGCGATGCTTTCATCCACGCCAAATTCTTCCTCGCACACCTTGATGCTCAGGGGCAGGGTGGCTGCGCTGGAGGAGGTAGAAAAGCCGAACACGGCCACGTTGGCGATCTTTTTGATGAACTTGATGGGGTTCAGTTTTGCGCCCAGTGCCACCAGCAGCGGGTAGGCCACCACCAGGAACACCAGCAGCAGGATCACCGTGACCACCACATACACCAGAGCGGGCTTGAGGTAGTCGATGCCGTAGATGGCAAAGGTGCGGGTCAGCAGCACAAAGACGGCAAAGGGTGCAAAGTTGCTGACGATGAAGTTCAGGAACACCACAACAACGTCATTTACCTCGCCCAGCAGACGGCGCAGGGTAGCGGTGCGGCTCTCGCCCAGGGTATTCATGCTCAGGCCGGTGGCAACGGCCAGGAACACGGCGCTCAGCACCGCACCGTTGCTGCCAAAGGCCGTGATGATGTTGGAAGGGATGATGTTCAGCACCACGTTCAGGGGGTTGGAGCCCGTGGAGCCGGTGGCCTCGGTCAGACCCTCGATGTGGGTGTTGAACAGGCCCATGGAGTAGGTGCCGTAGCCCACGCAGCCTGCCAGCAGCAGAGCCAGAAAAGAACTCAGCAGGAACCAGAACAGGGTCTTTGCCGAGATGCGGCCCATGGTGCGGGTATCCGCAATGCTGCCAATGGCCAGCGAGATAGAGGTAAAGACCATGGGGATGATGACCAGCTGCAGAGCTTTGATGAACAGCTGACCGATGATATAAAAGATGCCAAAGGCGCGCTCTGCACCCTCTGCGGTGATATCCTGGAACAGCAGGTTGTTGATGGTGGTCCAGGTCTCAGCGTGGCCGCCCGCATTCAGGTTTTCACGCAGGAACATGAACGCAATGCCAGCCGCCAGGCCGCAGACCAGCGAGATGGCCATTCGTTTGGCAAGGGACATTTTGGACTTCTTTTTCGTTTCCATATACTTTTCCTCACAGTACCGGGTGAATGTTCACACTTTGCCTACTTTAGCACAGCCCGGTGCGCTGTGCAAGAGCATTTGGCGCAAAATGTAAAGTTTTTGTGAATGAGTCATACTTTTAGTGTCATGGTCTCAAAAAAACACCCGGAAGAAAATCTTCCGGGTGTTGAAACACTTACTTTGTAAACTTGAGCATCGGGGTGCCGGCGGGGGAATCGCCCTGTGCTGCAACCGTCACTTCCGGCAGGTCATCGCTGTTGGTCACGATAATGGCAGTGGCGGTGGGGTGGCCGGCAGCACGGATGGCTTCCAGATCCACCTTCAGCAGCGGGGTGCCTGCCTTGACCTTGGCACCTTCCTTGGTCAGGGAGGTAAAGCCCTTGCCCTTCATCTCCACGGTGTCCATGCCAACGTGGATCAGCAGCTCAATGCCGTCGTCGCTCATCATGCCAACGGCATGCAGGCTTTCGGGCACCTGAGTCACCGTGCCGTCAAAAGGTGCATACACGGTATCGCCGGTGGGCTCAATGCCGCAGCCGGGGCCAAGAATGGCAGAGGCAAACGTCTCGTCGGGCAGCTGCTCCAGCGGGATCACCTTGCCGTCAATGGGAGCCATGACGGTCATCTTCTGGCCGGAAAACTTCGTCTCGGCAGCCTTGCCGCCAAACAACTTATCAAAAAAGCCCATAGTTCATTCCCCTTCTTTCCACGCTGCGCACAGCGCGTTATCATCTAATTAAAGATACCATACCGGGCCGCAGATTGCAATCCGCATCCTGCACAAACCGCCGCACGATTCTTTGGCGGCAGTGCCTTACATCAGTTCCAGCAGCTGCCCGATCTCCTCCATCCGGGTGGCCCAGCTGGTGGCAATGCGCACCACGGTGTGGGTGTCGTCGTACTTTTCCCAAAAGCCGAACTTGGCCTTGCCTTCCAGCGCAGCCAGCTGGTCATTGGACAGCACGATGAACACCTGATTGGTGGGCGAATCCATAAAGAACTGATAGCCCTTTTCCGCCAGTCCCTTCTTCAGCACAGCTGCAGTCTCAATGGCGTTCCGGCTGATCTTTTCGTACAGGCCGTCGGTGAACAGCACGTCGAACTGAATGCCCAGCAGACGGCCCTTTGCCAGCAGGGCGCCCTGCTGCTTGACCATGGTCATAAAATGGGCCGGTGCGCCGTGAGGGAAGACCACCGCCTCGCCGCACAGGGCGCCCACTTTGGTGCCGCCGATGTAGAACACATCGGTCAGCCGGGCAATATCGGCCAGTGTCACGTCATTGCCCTCAGCGGTCAGGCCGTAGCCCAGCCGGGCACCGTCCATGAACAGGGGCATATGGTACGCATGGCAGACAGCAGAAAGTGCCTCCAGCTCGGCCTTGGTGTACAGGGTGCCGTACTCCGACGGATGAGAGATATACACCATGCCCGGGAACACCAGATGATCCATGTTGCCGTCGGCGTAGAAGGTGCGGCACCAGTCGGCTACGGTGTCGGCGCTCAGCTTGCCATTGGTGTGGGGCAGGCCGATGACCTTGTGACCCGTAAACTCAATGGCACCGGCCTCATGGGCCGCCACATGACCGGTGGAAGCGGCCAGCACACCCTCCCAGCGGCGCAGCATGGATGCAATGACGATGGCATTGCTCTGGGTGCCGCCGGAAATGAACCACACATCCGCCTCCGGGCAGCTGCAGGCCGCGCGGATCTTTTCCTTTGCGCTGGCGCAGTAGGGGTCGGTGCCATAGCCGGACACCTTTTCAAAGTTGGTCTCCACCAGTTTCTGCAGGATGGCCGGATGGGCACCCTCGCAGTAGTCGTTCTCAAAGTACAGCATATACGTTCCCTCACCTTTATTAAGATGCTTCTATTATCTGCCTTTTGAGTGCGGTTGTCAATCGAACGGCAAACAAAGCTGAGCCTGACGCGCCCGTCAGACCCCGCTCTGTCTTAAATAATACTGCCCGCTCCCCGGCCGGTCAACTGCGCAGCCTTTACTGCATCTTTAGAAAAAATATGGTATACTTGGAATCTGGAACAGTATATATTTCAGGAGGGGATACCATGGAGCAGAAAGTCCGCTGGCACGATGCACTGGTGCTGGCCGGAGTGCTGTGCGCGGCATGGGGCATCGTGGCAGGCACCCAGCAGATCACCGGCCGTATCGACGGTGTTGCATCGATGGTCTTTGTTCTGGCAGTTTTTTTGATCTCAATGTATACCGATGGTTATCTGTGGGGCATTGCTGCTTCCCTGATCGGTGTGCTTGCTGTGAACTTTGCGTTCCGCTCGCCCTACTTTGCCTTCAACTTCACCCTGCCGGAGAATCTGTTTTCCGGCATCGTGATGCTGGTGGTCTCCTTTATGACCAGCACCTTGACCACCCGCATTAAAAAGCAGGAGCAGCTGCGGATGGAAAGCGAAACGGAAAAAATGCGGGCCACCCTGCTGCGGGCTGTCTCCCACGATCTGCGCACCCCCCTTACCTCGATCTACGGAGCCTGCTCCACCGTCATTGAAAATTATGACAACCTGGAAAAAGAGCAGAAATTAAAACTTCTTGGCGAAGCCTGTTCCGACGCCCAGTGGCTGAACCGGATGGTAGAGAACCTGTTGTCCGTCACCCGCTTTGACAGCGAACAGGTGTCCGTGAAAAAGACCCCCACCGTGCTGGAAGAACTGATCGACAGTGTGCTGGTGCGGTTCCAGAAGCGCTATCCGGGGGTGAATGTCGTCACCGACCTGCCCGACAGCTTTATTGTGATCCCCATGGACTCCATGCTGATCTCACAGGTACTGACCAACCTGCTGGAAAACGCTGCCGTCCACGCCGAAGGGATGACGCAGCTGACCCTGCGGGTGTTCACATTGGGCAACCGGGCCGTGTTTGAAGTAACAGACAACGGCTGCGGCATCCCCAAGGAGCGGCTGCGCACCCTGTTTTCCGGAGTGCTGCCCTCGGATGCTGCCGCCGACAGCGGCAAGCACGGCATGGGCATCGGGCTCTCGGTGTGTGCCGCCATCGTCAAGGCCCATGGCGGCGAGATCAAGGCCGAGAGCCGAGTGGGCGAAGGCACCACCATCCGCTTCTGGCTGGAGACCGAAGAAATTGAAACGGAGGAGACTGAAGATGAGCAATAACAAGTTCAAAGTTCTGGTCGTGGAGGACGAAGCCAACATCTGCAGCTTTATCGAAACGCTGCTGGAGAGCAACGGCTACCAGGCCCTTGTGGCCAACACCTGCGGAATGGGCCAGACCCTGTTCACCTCCCATAACCCGGATCTGGTCATTCTGGATCTGGGCCTGCCGGACCGTGACGGGCTGGAGCTGATTCGCTTTGTGCGCCAGAAGTTCCTTACCCCCATCATCGTGCTGTCGGCCCGCACCACCGAGCAGGACAAGATCGATGCACTGGACCTTGGCGCCAACGATTACATCACCAAGCCCTTTGGCACCGGTGAGCTGCTGGCCCGGGTGCGGGCAGCCCTGCGCGTGAACCGCTTTGGTGTGCTGGGCGGCGTACCCGGGGGCATCTTCCGGGCACAAGGGCTGGAGATCAACTATGAGC
>CAVDVT010000117.1:0-2828 GCA_963612415.1 bacterium
AGCATACTTTGTGGGGTGCAGCTCAAGGAATGCCTGGCCGAAGCAAGCCGAGAATGTGGGGGTAGGCTCGGTGATGCCGCGCTCAGTACCAGCGAGCTTGGCAGTGAAGCCAGAGAGGAAGTAGTATTTAGTCTGCTCCTTGTCGAGGATTGACACGGGGGGCAGCACACCGAATGCGTCGGCGCTCAGGAAGATCACCTGCTTTGCAGCGGGAGCGTGGCTAACCGGACGAACGATGTTCTTGATGTGGTAGATCGGGTAAGAAACGCGAGTGTTCTCTGTCACGCTCTTGTCGGCGAAGTCAATCTTGCCGTCAGCGCCAACAGTGACGTTCTCGAGAAGAGCGTCGCGAGTGATTGCGCCGTAGATATCGGGCTCCGACTCCTTGTCGAGGTTGATAACCTTAGCATAGCAGCCGCCCTCGAAGTTGAAGACGCCGTTGTCGTCCCAGCCGTGCTCGTCGTCGCCGATCAGCAGACGCTTGGGATCGGTGGACAGGGTGGTCTTACCGGTGCCGGACAGACCGAAGAAGATGGCAGTGTTCTTGCCCTCCATATCGGTGTTGGCAGAGCAGTGCATGGAAGCCATGCCCTTCAGCGGCAGGAAGTAGTTCATCATGGAGAACATACCCTTCTTCATCTCGCCGCCGTACCAGGTGTTGAGGATGACCTGCTCCTTGCTGGTGATGTTGAACATAACAGCAGTCTCGGAGTTCAGGCCCAGCTCCTTGTAGTTCTCGACCTTGGCCTTGGAAGCGTTGTAAACAACGAAGTCAGGCTCAAAGTTCTCCAGCTCCTCAGCGGTGGGCTTGATGAACATGTTGGTGACGAAGTGTGCCTGCCAGGCCACTTCCATGATGAAACGGACAGCCATGCGGGTGTCCTTGTTTGCGCCGCAGAAAGCATCCACGACGAACAGGCGCTTGTTGGACAGCTCCTTCTTGGCGATCTCCTTCACGGCAGCCCATGCTTCCTGAGAAGCGGGGTGGTTGTCGTTCTTGTACTCGTCAGAAGTCCACCACACGGTGTCCTTGGAGTTCTCGTCCATGACGATGAACTTGTCCTTGGGGGAACGGCCGGTGTAGATGCCGGTCATCACGTTCACAGCGCCCAGCTCGCTGACCTGGCCGACTTCGTAGCCTTCCAGACCGGGCTTGGTCTCCTCCTCGAACAGCTGCTCGTAAGAGGGGTTATACACGACCTCAGTCGTGCCGGTGATACCATACTTGCTCAGATCCAACTTTGCCATGATACTTATACCTCTTCTTTCGTTCAGATCATTAGCCTGATCGCGCGTCGCGCACACCCTCAGCCATAAGGGAACGCGGGCGATGAAGAAATACAGATGCGTATTCTCCTGTTTACCATTATACATAAAATAGTCCTAAAATCAACCAGCGGGGGCGGAATGTCCTTGTAAATAATACAAATTTCATTAAGAATCTTAACCGTTTGCAGTGATTTTGAAACAAAGAGGGTCAGTTGGAGCAAACAAAATAAAGAAAAATCCGGAAAAACACAGCTTTGATAATATTTTGTCGATTCGGGATGCAAGGGGGTATCCCACCGCGAAAGAAGCCGGGATCAAAGCCGGTAGAAAGAAATTTTGAAAAAAGTGATCCTTTTTGGGGCGGCATCCGTTATAACAGACAGGAAGGGGGTGATGCCATGCAGGAAAAACAGCTTCTGGCCCGGGCCCAGGCGGGGGATGCAGCGGCACTGGAAGAACTGGTAAAACTGTATTACCCACAGATCCTGCATTACTGCCGCTGGCATCTGCCCGACGCCCAGCTGGCGCAGGATGCCGCGCAGGAGACTTTTCTGCGGGCGGTACATTGGCTGGACGCCTGCGGCGGCTTTTCCGGGCAGTTCCGGCCCTTCCTTTATAAAATTGCCCGGAACCTCTGCGTGGACTGCTGCCGCGCCGCCCAAAAGGACGGCCCGCCGCTGGAAGCCCTGCCGGAGGAGCCGGCCTATCAGGAAGCGGGCTTTGCGCAGACGGAGGAAGAACTTTCCCTGCGCGCCCTGACCGCCCGGCTGGAACCGGAACTGCGGGAGCTGGTGCTGCTGCGGTTTGCCCAGCAGCTGAAGCTGCGGGAGATCGCGCAGATCACCGGCCTGCCCATGCGCACTGTGCAGTCGCGCCTGCGGGCGGCTTTGAAACAATTGAAACAGCAGCTGGAACGGGAGGGATATCCATGAACCGAAACTTTGAAAGAACGCTGACCCGGGCACTTGCCGCCCCGGCGGAGCAGCCGGTGCCGGGCTCGCTTTTGCGGGCCTGCCGGGCGCAGTACCGCCCCCGGCACCGGACTGCCGTGCGGGAACTGTTCCGTACCCAGTGGATGCTGCTGGGCTGGAAGGCCTGGGCCATGGAGGGGGCGGCGGCGCTGGCAATGTATGCGCTGGGCCGGGAGCTGGGCCTGTGGGAAGATGTCTGGACTCTGCGCAACGCGCTGTTCGGGCTGACCGCCCTTGCCATGCTCACGGCGCTGCTGGGGGTGCCGTTTCTGGTAAAAGCGTCCCAGTACAAAATGCTGGAACTGGAACGGGCCGCCCGGGCAGGCATCGGCGGGCCGCTGGTGGTGCGGTTCGTTCTCCTGCTGGCAGGGGAGGTGCTTCTGCTGGCGGTGCTTGCCCTCAGTGTGCAGGCGGAGGCTCCCCTCAGTCCGTGGCAGCTGGCGGGCGTGCTGGCGGTGCCCTTTTTGCTGGCAAACAACGAGCTGCTGCTGCTTTTGCGCCGGGTGCGCCCGGAACATCTGGCACTGGCCGCAGTGCCCCTGTTTGCCGGACAGCTGATGCTGCTGCGGCTGACGCAGGAGCCGGAAC
>CAVDVT010000117.1:2838-5637 GCA_963612415.1 bacterium
CTGGCCGGAGTGCTGGCGGTCTGGATGGGATATCAGTGCGCCCGGCTGGCCGCCCGGTCGGAACAGACTGTGGAATGAGAAAAACACAGAAAAGGAGCTTTTTATGAAACTGGAAATACAGAGCGTCACCAAGCGCTACCGGGACAAGACCGCGGTGGACGGGGTGTCCCTGACCCTGACGCCGGGGGTCTGGGGGCTGCTGGGCGCCAACGGTGCAGGCAAGACTACCCTGATGCGGATGCTGGTGGGCATCCTGCAGCCCACGGAGGGCCGGATCTTATGCGATGGAGTGGAGATCGGCACCCTGGGCGGGGCTTACCGCGAAAAACTGGGCTATCTGCCTCAGGAGTTCGGGTTTTACCCCGAGTTCACGGTGCAGGATTATCTGGAATATATGGCTGCCCTCAAGGGCCTGCCCCGGAGCGAAGCGGCCCGTCAGATCGACGCCCTGCTGGAACAGGTGAGCCTTGCCGCCGTGCGCCGCAAAAAGATCACGAAACTTTCCGGCGGCATGAAGCGCCGGGTGGGCATTGCACAGGCCCTGCTCAATGACCCGGAACTGTTGATTTTGGACGAACCCACGGCGGGTCTGGACCCCGGCGAGCGGGTGAAGTTCCGCAACCTGCTGTCCGAACTGGGGCAGGAGCGGACGGTACTCATCTCCACCCACATCGTCCCGGACGTGGAGTACATTGCGGCAGAGGTGGCCGTGATGAAAGATGGAAAGCTTGTGGTTCAGGATACGCCGGAACATCTGGTACAGCAGGCGGCAGGCAGGGTCTGGCAGGGGAATGTCCAGGCGGCACAGCTGCCCCAGTGGGAACGGGACCTGCGGGTGGTGAATCTGCGCACCGAGCCGGACGGCACGGTGACGGTGCGGTATCTGGCGGAGGCCCCCGCCCTGTCCGGCAGCAGCCCGGCTGTGCCCGGGCTGGAAGATCTGTATCTGTGGATGTTCCCGGATGAAACGGAGGCGGCAAAATGAACTTGTATCGGTTGGAACTTAAGCGGGTGTGCAGGACCCGCATGACGGCCATTCTGCTGGCCCTTGCGCTGGCGCTGGCCGTGGTCATGGCTTATATCCCGGTGACCTTTGTGGGCTGGACGGAGCTGGATGCGGCCGGGAACGAGGTGAAGTACACCGGTTTTGCTGCACTTCAGAAGCACCGGGAGCATCAGGTGTCCGGCGCCGTTACCACTGAGGTGCTGCAGGACGGTCTGGCGGCCTATCAGCGGGTCTTCCGGCAGTATGGTGCAAAGAATATCAACGGCATCCCGGCGGCCGCGTTCTATCAGGAACTTTCGCCGTATCGGACTTTTGTCAACGACGCCAAGGAGGCCTTTGCCGATCAGGAGACCGGCATTGCGCCGGGTGTGATGGAATTGACGGCAGAGGATATGACCCGCTTCTACCAGCAGCTGCCCCTGCGGCTGGCCTCTGTGATCCGGATGGAGACGAACGGCCACGCCGCCGCGCAGGCCATTGCCCAGAAAAAATTTGCAAAGGTGAAAACGCCTTATACTTATGATTTTGGGGTCACGCCGGATGCCATTGAATACGAGACATTTCTGATCTTCCTGCTCACACTGCTCTGTGTGGTCATTGCAGCACCGGTCTTCTCGACGGATGCCCAGACCGGCGCGCAGGATCTCCAGCTGTGTACAAAATACGGCGGCCTGCGGCTGGCAGGCATCCGGCTGGGGGCGGCCTTCAGCATCACCGGTGGGGCGTTCCTGCTCTGCGGCGTGGTGTGGATCGTTGTCACCAACACTCTCTTTGGCTGGGAGGGCACAAAGACCTCCATGCAGCTTCTCTTTTCGGTCACCAGCCTTCTGCCCTTTACGGCCGGACAGCTGCAATGGGTCAACCTGCTGAGCGCGTTTGCGCTGTTTGCGGCAGAAATGGCCTTTGTGCTGGCTGTATCGGCATGGGCAAAGAACAACCTGACGGCCATGGCCGTCAGCCTTGCCAGTGTGCTGCTGCCCCTGATCGTTTATGTGGTCCTGCCCAAACCCCTGAATGCCTGGGCGGAAGCGCTGTTCCCGGCCAGCGGCATTGCCCTGTCCAGCAGCCTGCTGTACCGGCTGATCGGCTTTGACTTCTTCCTGCTGGGGGAGCATGCCTGGTTCCAGGCCGACGTGCTTTTGGCTCTGGCCCCAGTCAAGATCCTGCTTTTTCTGGCCCTGGCCCTGTGGGGCTACCGGAGAAAAACCGCGCGATAACACAAAAAGCCATCCCGGTTGGGATGGCTTTTTTCATGGCGCTTGTCAGATCACTCTGCCGTCTTCCAGCGTGATGACCCGGTCTGCCTTTTCGGCGATCTCCGGGTTGTGGGTGACCACGATCAGGGTCTGCCCGAACCGCGCGGCGCAGCCGGTGAGCAGGGCAAGGGTCTCCTCGCCGGTCTTTTTGTCCAGATTGCCGGTGGGCTCGTCTGCAATGATAAGTTCCGGCTTTGCCAGCACCGAGCGGGCAATGGCCACCCGCTGCTGCTGCCCGCCCGAAAGCTCGGAGGGGAACTTGCGCAGCTTTTCTTCCAGCCCCAGCGTGGCAATGACTTCGTTGAAAAAGGCTTCGTCCGGTTTGCGGTGGTCAAGCTTGAGGGGCATGCAGATGTTGTTGCGGATGTTGTACTCGTCCAGCAGGTTGTACTGCTGGAACACAAAACCCATGTGGCGGCGGCGGAACATGGCCATCTGCTCGTCGTTCAGGGCAAACAGGTCTTCGCCATTCACGAACACCTGCCCGCTGGTGGGGCGGTCCAGTCCGCCCAGAATGTGCAGCAGGGTGGATTTGCC
>CAVDVT010000118.1:0-5623 GCA_963612415.1 bacterium
GTGACCAATTTCCAGAACGGTTTTTCCAACATCTCTGTTCCCTCCGTGCTTGCCACGCTGGTGTCGGACGAGCTGAGCTTCCCCAACCTTTCCATGGTGGGTGTGGATGATCGGGCCGCAGCCAAAACGGCTGTGTCCCACCTCATTGCACAGGGCCACCGGAAGATTGCGGTGCTGGGCGGCCCGGCCACCAGTTACCCCAGCCGGATGCGCCGTCTGGGTGCGCAGGACGCCATGGAGGATGCAGGCCTTGCCTTTGACGACAAGCTCTACGGCCTGTCCAACTACGATTTTGAGTCCGCCTACCACGCCATGAACAGCCTGCTGGCCCGCCGGGCCGAGTTCACTGCTCTGTTTGCCATGAGTGATGTGATCGCCTTTGGCGCCATCCGCGCACTGGTAAGCGCAGGCTTCCGGGTGCCGGAGGATGTCTCGGTGATCGGGTTTGACGGCATTACGATGTCCCGCTACTGTGTGCCGGTGATGACTACCATCGTCCAGCCCAGTGAGCAGATCGCCCTGCAAAGCATCGAGCTGCTGGTGCGGCAGATCGAACACGGTGCCCCGGCCCAGACGGTAACGCTTCAGCCGGAACTTCAGCAGGGCGAAAGTGTCTGCCCCTGCCGCCGTTTTTCCAACGTCTGACTTCCGTCCTCTTGCTGTGGACGGTTAGCTGATATCAACCAAAGAAGAAGGAGAACAATTATGAAAAAGATGATCTCTCGCCGTAATTTCCTGAAGGTCGCCGGTGCTTCTGCTGCTGCGCTGGGTCTGGCTGCCTGTGGTGGTTCTTCCAGCTCCACCGCTTCCTCTACGGCTGCTTCCACTGCCGCTTCCTCCACCGCTGCTGCTTCCGGTGCCAGCGGCAAGGTCTACTACCTGAACTTCAAGCCCGAGCAGGATCAGGCCTGGCAGGATCTGGCTGCTGAGTACACCAAGGAGACCGGTGTGCCCGTGACCGTCGTCACCGCCGCTTCCGGCCAGTACGAGACCACCCTGATGAGCGAGATGGAAAAGAGCGAGGCTCCCACCCTGTTCCAGGTCAACGGCCCTGTGGGTCTGGCAAACTGGAAGGATTACTGCTACGATCTGTCCGGCAGCCAGCTGTACGGCGAGCTGACCAGCGACTCCTTCGCACTGAAGGACGGCGACGCTGTGCAGGGCATTGCATACGTCATCGAGACCTACGGCATCATCTACAACAAGGAGCTGCTGACTGCCGCTGGCTACACCCAGGACGACATCAAGGGCTTTGACGATCTGAAGAAGGTCGCTGATGATATCCAGGCCCGCAAGGCCGAGCTGGGCGTTGAGGGTGCTTTCACCTCCGCCGGCATGGACGGTTCTTCTGACTGGCGTTTCAAGACCCATCTGGCAAACCTGCCCATCTACTACGAGTACAAGGCTGACGGCATTGGCTCCACCGACGCCATCAAGGGCACCTACCTGGACAACTACAAGCAGATCTGGGACTTGTACATCACCGATTCTACCTGCGATCCCAAGCTGCTGGCTTCCAAGACCGGCAACGACGCTGTGGCTGAGTTCGTGGACAAGAAGGCCGTCTTCTACCAGAACGGCACCTGGGCATACGGCGACGTCTCCTCTCTGGGCGACGAGAACCTGGGCATGCTGCCCATCTACATCGGCGCTGAGGGCGAGGAGAATCAGGGCCTCTGCACCGGTTCTGAGAACTACTGGTGCGTGAACAACACCGCTTCTGACGAAGATGTCCAGGCTACTCTGGACTTCCTGTACTGGTGTGTTTCTTCCGAGACAGGCACCTCTGCCATGGCCGACGACATGGGCTTCGTCATCCCCTTCAAGAAGGCAAAGGACTCCACCAACCCCCTGATCGCCATTGCAAATGATTACGTTGCCGCCGGCAAGACCAGCGTTGACTGGTGCTTCTCCACCATGCCTTCCGAGGAGTGGAAGAACGGCGTCGGCTCTGCTCTGACCGCTTACGCAGCAGGCACCGGCGACTGGGATGCCGTGGTCACCGCCTTCGTGGATGGCTGGGCCAAGGAGTACAAGCTGGCCAACGGCTAAGCTCCCCTTTTTCCCAAGTAAGTAAACCGTAATGGGAGGCGGGCGAATGGTTCGCCCGCCTCCCTCTTTTTGGAGGTATATCATGCAAAAGGCCATCAGCAAATACTGGCCGGTGTTCGTGCTGCCCACGCTGATCGCGTTCATCATCGGCTTTATCTGGCCCTTTATCTGGGGCATCTATCTTTCCTTCCAGCGGTTCACCACCGTGTCCAAGACCACGTTCGTGGGCATCCAGAACTACATCTCCGTGTTTCAGGATTCCACCTTCCTGCATGCCTTTGGCTTTACGGCGGCGTTCACCGTGGTGTCCACCGTCCTCATCAATGTCTGCGCATTCGCCATTGCCATTGTGCTGACCCGCGGCATCCGCGGCACCAACATCTTCCGCACCGTTTACTTTATGCCCAACCTGATCGGCGGCATCCTGCTGGGCTACATCTGGCAGATTCTGCTCAACGGTGTGCTGGCCAACCTGGAAAAGCCCCTGCTGGCGCTGGACGCCAAGGCCGGTTTCGTCGGTCTGGTCATCCTGATGTGCTGGCAGCAGATCGGTTATATGATGATCATTTACGTGGCCGGCCTGCAGAGCGTTCCCGGCGATCTGATCGAGGCCGCCAAGATCGATGGTGCTTCTGACCGCGAGATCCTGTTCAAGATCAAGCTGCCCATGGTCATGCCCAGCATCACCATCTGCACCTTCCTGACCCTGACCAATAGCTTCAAGCTGTTCGACCAGAACGTGGCCCTGACCGCAGGCGAACCCGCCAACGCCAGTGAAATGTTGGCCCTGAACATCTACAACACCTTCTACGGCCGCTCCGGCGCCCAGTGGAAGGGCATTGGTCAGGCCAAGGCCGTGGTCTTCTTCCTGATCGTCGTGGTCATTTCCCTGATCCAGCTCCACTTCACCCGCTCCAAGGAGGTACAGCAGTAATGAGTAAACAAAAACAGCTGTGGGATAACATCCTCACCGTCATCATGACTCTGCTCTGCCTGCTGTGGATCTACCCCATCGTCCTGATCCTGCTGAACAGCCTGAAAAAGGAGGGCACCTTTACCACCTCCACCGTTTTCCAGCTGCCCACCAAGGAGACCTTTGCAGGCCTTTCCAACTACATTTACGGCGTGACCAAGATGGGCTTTCTGTCCAGTCTGGGTTACAGCCTGGTCATCACCGTTACCAGCGTGGCGCTGATCCTGCTGTGCTGCTCCATGACCGGCTGGTATCTGACCCGCGTGAACAACAAGCTGAGCAAGTTCATGAACCTGCTCATCGTCTTCTCCATGGTCGTGCCCTTCCAGATGGTCATGTTCACCCTGTCCAAGACTGCTGACCAGCTCAAGCTGAACACCCCCTGGAACATCTGCATCATCTATCTGGGCTTTGGCGCAGGCCTTGCCGTATTCATGTTCACCGGCTTCATGAAGAGTGTTCCCATTGAGATCGAGGAAGCAGCCATGATCGACGGCTGCAACCCCATCCAGATCTTCTTCCGGATCGTCTTCCCCATCCTGAAGCCCACCATGATCTCCACCGCTATTCTGGAAACCATGTGGGTGTGGAACGACTACCTGCTGCCTACACTGGTGCTGGATATCAAGAAGTACCGCACCATTCCCATGGCCATCCAGTATTTCCGCGGCGGCTATGGCCGTGTGGAGCTGGCTCCCATGATGGCCTGCATCATCATTGCCATCATCCCCATCATCATCCTGTACATGACCTGCCAGAAGTACATCATCGAGGGTGTCGTTGCAGGCGCCGTCAAGGGTTAAGGAGGCGTTCACCATGCGAGCATGCGGCATTCTGATGCCCGTATTCAGCCTTCCGGGGCCTTTTGGCATCGGTACGCTGGGAAAAGAAGCCTTCGCGTTCGTGGATTTTCTGGCCCGGGCAAAACAGACCTACTGGCAGATCCTTCCCATTGGCCCCACCGGCTACGGCGACAGCCCCTACCAGAGCTTTTCCGCCTTTGCCGGCAACCCCTATTTCATCGATTTCCGCGTTCTGGCACAGCAGGGCTTTCTGACTGCAGATGAAGTCCCTGCAGAGATCCCGGTGGGCCCGGTGGATTATGGCACGTTGTATCAGCAGCGCCCCGTGGTGCTGCAAAAAGCGGCCGACCGCCTGCTGGCGGTTCCCACGCCGGAGTATGCGGCTTTCTGCAAGGCCCAGAGCTTCTGGCTGGAAGATTATGCCCTGTTCATGGCCGTCAAGGCCGAGCAGGGGCAGGCGGGCCTGTGTGACTGGCCGGACGCCCTGCGCACCCGCCAGCCCGATGCTGTGGCCGCCGCCAGAGAGCGGCTGGCCGGGCAGGTGGATTACTTCAAGGCGGTACAGTTCTTCTTCTACACCCAGTGGAACGCCCTGAAAGCCTACGCCAACAGCAAAGGCATCCAGCTGGTGGGCGATATTCCCATCTACGTCAGCCCGGATTCCAGCGACCTGTGGACCCGCCCGGAGCTGTTCCAGACGGACGGCCAGACCCGCCTGACGCAGGTGGCCGGCTGTCCGCCGGACGCTTTTGCTGCCGACGGCCAGCTCTGGGGCAACCCGCTGTACGACTGGCCCCGCCATCAGGCAGAAGATTTTGCCTGGTGGAAGCGCCGGATGAAACACGCCACCTCCATTTACGATGTTGTCCGCATCGATCATTTCCGGGGATTTGAGAGCTACTACGCCATTCCTGCCGGAAACACTACGGCTGCGGGCGGACACTGGGAAAAGGGCCCGGACCGCGCCTTTATCCGTGCCATGCACGAGGCGCTGGGTGAGGGCGGCATCATTGCCGAGGATCTGGGTTACCTGACCCCGGAGGTCAAGACCATGCTGGCCGCCAGCGGCTACCCCGGCATGAAGATCATGCAGTTTGCCTTTGACAGCCGGGAACCGGGCAACTACCTGCCCTACACCTACACCCCCAACAGCGTGGTCTATACCGGCACCCATGACAACGTGACCACCGAAGGCTGGCGGCAGAACGCCAGCCCCGAGGATGTCCACTATGCCTGCCGTTACCTGCGCTGCCAGCCGGAAGACCTGACCGAGGCCATGATCTGCGCCTGCCTGTCCAGCGTATCGGAGATGGCGGTGATCCCCATGGCGGACTGGCTCCACCTTGGCCCGGAGGCCCGCATCAACACCCCCAGCACCCAGGGGGCTAACTGGCAGTGGCGGCTCACCACCCCGCTGACCGGCCTGCTGGCAGACCACATTGCCGACCTGACCGCTCTGTACGACCGGGCCCCGGCAGATCCTTCCAATTAAGCTTTCCTTCTTCTTTTTTCTCCCCGCAAAGGCGGCAGCCCCAGGCCCTTCCAAAACAGGAAGGCACCCGGAGCTGCCGCCTCTTTTTTATGGGCCGTGCCGCAATTTTCACACAACATTTTTTCGCTGGCAGCGCACGCGGATATTTCCTGTATTTCCACGCATTCCCGTTTCTTTTTTACAGCTTTGTCATCGTATCTTCACAATTCTTTCGCATTTTGGCTTTCCGCGCTCTCTTGTTGTTTTTCGGCAGATATGCTATAATTCAGGTAGCTCAGTGTTCGCCTTTGCGCGAAACGCACC